>JAUSJA010000021.1 GCA_030647905.1 Gemmatimonadaceae bacterium
GTGTCCAACCCTCCAGCGTCCGGCGCTCATCGTCCGTCAACTCGATTGCAGTGGCTCCCATGGTGATGCCTCCAATTGGAGTCTCCAACCCATGGACGACAATGTACAACCTATCGCTTATTTATGGAAGTAGGTACTAGACCCAGGTTAGCGGACGATCCGTCGGCTGCGTTTCCCGTCGTCTCCTGGCGTTTCATCGGGTTAAAGATCCCATTCAGCTGGTCTGTGGGAATAACAGGGCCGCGGTTGTGTATCGCGATCGTGATTTGCTTGTCATCCCCTTGGACGTCGACCGTGACGATTGTCTGATCGGAGCCATGCTCCAGCGCATTGCCGATCAGATTGGTCAAAACCTGGCTTATTCGCGCGCCATCCCATTCGCCCTGCAAGGCACCGCGCGCGTCGATTTTGATCGTTCGATCCGGATGCGCCGCGGCGATCTCGTCGACGACATCGTGCACTGCCTTACCCATGTTCATGTCGGCACGAACGATCGGGATGCCTCCCCCGAGACGGCTCCGGGTGAAGTCCAGCAGAGCGCCGACCATCTGGTTCATGCGGGCGGAACTGCTGGCGATTTGCGACGTGAGCGTTAAGTGGGGCTCTTTCAGCTCTTTCGTCTCGAGCATGAACTCCGCCGACATCATGACCGCCCCGAGGGGCGTCCGAAGATCATGACTCAGGATGGCGAGGAACATTTCCTTCGATTGATCCAAGCCCTGCGTGTACCGGGAAATTGATTCGGCTAGGGATTGGTCGATGGCTTCGTTGAATCGCGTCAGATCGTCGAGGTCGGTGGGTGTGATCTCTCCTTGCGCTTTCGTCCAGAGTCGGATCACACTCGCACGCAGGGCGCGGTATTCGGAAACCATCTGATCGGTGGAAAAACCCCTTTCAGCCCGTTCTGCCCCGTGTTTTTCGGCCGCCGTCTTCTCATTGCTATCGACGGCCGGTGCATTCCCCTTCGATTTTTCAGACTGCTGATGGCTGTCCTGCGGGGTTTTGAGATCCGCGGCGATCACCGTGAGCATCTCATTGGCATGATTGCGCAGTGCCACCATGTCCATCGAGCCGCTGGCTGGCGCGCATGTCCGCGCGAATGCTTCCCACTCTGCCAGGATTAGCTCGCGGTTCGCCACGATGAAATCTGATAGTCGCATCACCCTCCGGCTCCACGCCACAATGTCTTCTGTGATTCTCCCGGCATCGCGCGAAAGCCGAGTTGGGTCGAGAGATACAGTGCCGTGAAGTTTGGGCGCGACTGACGGCCCAGGTTTCAGAGTAATGTCGGGACCAGTATTCGGCCGTGAAAGAGGTCTATGGTCACGCGTGTCCGATAACGGCTACTTCTTGTTTGAATATCATAGTAGTCGATTGGATGCGGGCTCCTTGGGGATACGTGTCCCACGCCTGCCTATCCCGGCCGAACGAATCGGGAAATTCACATAGCGGCATTGAAGGCCGTCCTCCTGCTTCTTGTTTGCATCGCGGCGGGATCGGTCCCTGTTCCCTACTGTGTCGAAGAAAACCACGGATACCGGATTTCTCTACGAGATGATCGAAGAGAATCGCGCCCAGACGCGTCTCTGTCCTGCGCGAAATCAGTGCTTCCTGAAGTTGCGGTTCAGCTCTCTCAAGTCCGCAATCGCCATACCGTTTGTGTCCTGCCTCGTCCGAGCCTCCCGGAATCGTTACAGTTGACATATACACAAAGTAGCCGAGCGATCCAAAACGCCAGCTGCCCGCGTAGTCCTTCGCCGAACGATTCATCGAAGCCTGTCTCAAAAGAGCTTGCGTCAGGATGGCTTCGCCGCGCTAAGGACAACGCGTTGGCCACTCTGCCGAGCGCCAACAGCAAGTGGAATCGTGGGTTGTTCTGCGCGGCTGGGAAGGCGGACGGCGGCAAAACACGGACTCCGCGGCAGGCTAATCGACACGGCGATTTAGATGACGAAAGCACAATCGCGACCCGACTGCAGTCTGACAGTAGTGCTTGTCCACCTAACGGGACTGGCGATCAGCCGCGCCGAGGCATGCGCCTTCTGCGAGCCGAGGGAACGCTGGAGGGACGCGTAGCGGACCGAAGCGCGGCGGCGGCATCGGCGTGTTGGGCCGAAGCGCCTAGCCCATCGTGGCTATCGCGCATTCGCGTACTCCACTTCCCGATCTCTCCGCCTCCTGAGCTCACTCGCGTACCGCTTGCCGAGTCCCTCGGCTTGCTCGCGCGCCCAAACTGAGAGCTTGACTCGCCCGACCGGGGGCGATTCGGTCGCTAGAAGACCTTGCATCAGACCCTCGATCTCGTCCCAGGTGATTACGACATCACCCAGAGCCTTACCAAGAAGCCAAGCCGTGAGATATCCGATGCGGGGAGCCACAGATATGATGGGACGTCGGACTCCGATTGCGTGAGCGATTTCCTGCACGAGTTCGCGGTAGGTGAAGGTCTCAGGGCCAATCGCGTCGATGATTTGGGTTGCGCGCTTGGCTCCCTGAGCAACTGCGAGTTCGGCAAAGTCGGTCACGTGGATCGGTTGCAGGCGATATGCGCCATTACCGAACACCCCGAATACGGGGAGGTGGCGTAGAGCCCAGGCGATGTTGTTGATCAGGATATCCTCACCTCCAAACAGCACCGCGGGTCTGAGGATCGCGCACGAGAGTCCCGACTCTCGAAGTTCCCGTTCGAGCACGGCCTTTCCCCGGAAGTATTCGAAGGGCGAGTTCTCGGAAGGATTCGTGATGCTGACATGCACGACTCGTGGGACCGCCGCGGCACGAGCCGCGGTGAACAAAATGCGGGTATTCTCGACCGCCTGCGAATAGCGGAAGTCCGCATAGTTGAAGCGTACCCAGTAGGTGTTGTAGAGGACTGAAGCGCCTTCGAGCAAGCGCGTGAGGCGTTCAGGGTGATCGAAGTGGAAAGGGTGGGCTTCAACTCGACCTCCAAAGGGATTGCGGCGGCTCGGAGAATTCGTGAGCGTGCGAACGCGGTGGCCGGCATCAAGCAATCGCGCAGCAATGTAGCGCCCGGAATAGCCGAAGGCGCCCGTTACCACGTGCAATTCATTCGAGGCCAAACGATCTCCTCCGCTGTGCCTATATTGCGGCCCAACGGTCGTGTTCAGTTGCGCACGGAGCGCGTCAACTGCAACGCGGTGTTGGGCGGCCTGTGTTGTGTGATAGCGCGTTCCACCAGTCGGGCAACTTACTTTTTTGCGAAGATGGCCCAGCCGAGTAGAATGCCGATGCCGAGGGCTGTTTTGTTTGTTGCGTTCATGAGATTAATCTCCTCAGCCATCTCTGCCTCCTGTATGCGCAGGCGCCACGTAGAGCGCGCTTGCGCGTTTGCCCGCGCCGCTCAATTCTCCGTGCTGTTCTCTCCGGCCTGTTCGCGTCTCCGGCGGAGATCCTCGAGAGCGGGATTCCCGTGCGTCTTCGGGATCAACGAATCCTTGTCGTCCATTTCGGTCTGGGCCACGCGAGTCTTGTCCTCCGCGTACACCCGTTCGTCGGCTGGACTGCTCTTCTGGTCGGTGACCGACGATCCGCGCGGACTGTGTCCGCGGCCGGTCGGGTCGAATTTTCCGGGGCCGTGTGCGCCTTTGCGTCCTGGCATCTTGCCTCCTGTGCGTGTAGTCGATCGGATGCATAAGAGTCACGAACTGTGCCATATTCCTTCATGATCCTGATACCGGTCTACGGACACTCGACGGTCCGGAAACGGCTGGCGCGGAGCGCCGCTGCCGGGCATCTGCCGTCGAGCCTGCTGCTCCACGGACCTGCGGCGTCGGAAAGCAACGGCTCGCTTTATGGCTGGCGCAACTACTCCTGTGCTCCGGCGAAGAGCGTCCTTGCGGGACGCCTCAGGCCCGACGCTTGCGTTGATAGATCGAGTAAACACCGCTTATTTTGGGCGGCCAACCTCAGTCGGGGGATATATGACGGACATCAACAAGCGCGGTCTCGAGAACGAGACGAAGGGCAAGATTAAGGAGACCGAGGGCAAGTTTCGCGGAGATGTCGGTAAGGCGACCGGCGACACTAGCGAACATCTGAAAGGTCGGGCCGAGGAAGCCAAGGGCAAGATCCAGAAGGATTTCGGAAAGACTGAGCGTAAGGTGTAAGGCACGCGGAGCCACGAACAGCCTGTTCTACGCAGGATTGCAAGCCCAACCTTTACGGAGTAGCCATGTTTCTCACTATAGCGCTGGTGCTAATCGTTCTCTGGGCATTGGGGTTCTTTGTCTTCCCGGTGGCCGGTGGACTAGTTCACATCCTACTCCTCATTGCCATCGTAGCAATCATCTGGCATTTCCTTAAAGGTCGGAACACTACCACGCGAGTTTGACACGGCACGACTGGTTCTGATTCAGGAATTGCCGGGAGTTTTTTGGGCCGCAAATGAAAGAGTCCGGCAACCAGGAGTTGCCGGACTCTTTCTAATGCCACGGCGCTCTTGAGAGCGCATCAGGACTGTCGGGCTACTACGCGCGGCCAACAATTTCAGGTACTGGACGATATCCCGTCGCCGTGCCGCGGAGAACTCTGCGTTTCGGTAAAGCGATCGAGGCCGCCTCCCCGGCGCGTCGGCTCGGAGATCTGCTCGACCACCAAGGCTATCTCCCGCTCCGTGACCTCGTTATCCCGCCCGGCCGCCAGCGCGATGTCTGCCTGCGACACGATGCCGACGCTGCGCCCGAGCGCATCTACGATCGGGATGCGGCGAACCTGCGCGTCGGCCATCGTCCGCTCGACGTCCTTGAGGTCGTCGTCTGGACCGCAGCACTTCGCCACTCGCGTCATCAGATCGCGCAGCTTCGTATCGGAATCCTTCTCCTCGGCGATTGCCCGCACAGCGAGGTCCCGGTCAGTCACGATGCCGATGACCCTCATGGACTCCTCATCCACGATCGGCACGGAGCCGCAGTCGCGGTCGCGCATGAGCCGGGCGGCGTCCCGCGCCGAATCGTCGGGACTGCAACAGGCGGGGTCTCTGGTCATTATGTCTTTTGCTTTCACTGCTGGCTCCTTTTTTGTGGACGGTTTGGTTATTGCTTCGGTGTAGGTGAATCCGGCGGCGGTCCGCCGGGTCCGCCTGGCCCTCCAGGTCCTCCACCGGGCGGCCCCATCGGTTGTGCGGTTTGCGCGACGACCTGCTGCAGGCTCGTGAGACTCGTCACTCGCCCTTTCTTCCCAGCAGCGATGTATCGTAGTGGCTCAGCAGGTCCTCTGGTCCGTCGTAGATCTCCGCAGCGCCTTTGAGACTATCATCGTCCCAGCTGCCTGAGCGGAAAGCGATGATTCGCACTCCTGCCCAGGTCGCTGCTTCGATGTCGTACGGCGTGTCGCCGATCATGACAAGATTCCTGGGGGAGACGTCACTCTTCTCGATCGCGGCGTCTACGATGTCCGGGTCGGGTTTGGATCTCTTGGCGTCGCTTGCTGTCGCCTTCTCCTCCATGAGGTCCTCGACCTCCGCCGCCTTGAGCAAACCTTTCAGCTGCTCGTCCTTGGCCGACGTGGCCACGATCGCCTTGAGACCATCCTCGCGAACACGGAGAACGAGCGCCCGCGAGCCCCGGAGCGGTCGGAGATGCGGAAGGTAGCTCTTCCGAAAAATCTCTGACAGCCGCTCGGTCAGCTTCTTACCCTCTTCGCTGTCGTGCCTGATCCCGATGGTTTTCGGAAGAAGCTTGTCTGCACCCATTCCGATCAGCGGTCTTACAACTTCGAACGGCACGCTGTAGCCAGCTTCCGCGAATGTGTCCACCCAGGACTGTGCGTGCGCGTCGTTGCTGTCTAGGAGCGTGCCGTCGATGTCGAAGATTACGCCTTCGAGCAATGTCTTACTTTTTCTTCTGAATCGATTCGGCCAGGTCCAGATGCGCCTTAATTGCCGGGGCCGCCTTCTGGATCAGATTTTTGAGCTCCGTGTTTTGTGCCTGGCTCATCGCTTTTGTCGCCACGTCGAGGACTGCCTTATGGTAGTCAACCTCGTGATCGATATAGGCCTTGTCGAAGTCCTTGCCCTTCGCAGTTGAGTTCGGGTTGTCTAGGTTCTTCTGCGAATCGGAGACGGAATTGTCATCCGCCGGCGCTTGCGGGGTGACTTTGAGCTTCTTGGCCAGCGCTTGGCCCTGCGCGCGCAGGTTGTGATGGTCCCGCATCATGCGCTTGCCAAAGTCCCGGACCGCCGCGCTGGTGCCTTTAGTGGCTGCAATAGCGCCGGCGGTGCTGTCCGCCATATTGGCTTCATCGAGAAGGGCAACGATATTCGCGTCGCTCCAGTTGCCCGAAGTGTTGGCGGAGCTGGCCGCCATCGCCGAGGTGTCCCGCGCCATTGTGCTCGATGCCGCTGTTGTATCCGCTGCGCTGTTATCCTTTTTGCCGCACGCGACGACAGCGAAAGCCGCCACAGCCCAGCATTGCCACTCTGCATCTTATACCACCATTGTCCCGCCCCCTTCCAAGAGCCCAGAAAAAACCGCTCCGGTCATCGAGGCGGCATCGGTCGTATTGTCTGGAATCAGGGCAAGAAGCGTACACACTGCCTTCTTTCCCCTATTGCGCGAACCTCCAACTGCCGACGGACGCATCTGATTGAATCGGGACGGCGAAGATCTGGCGGAAGATGCGATTACCGATTCCGTGGGGAGGCTACTGGGCGCGCAAAGACGCAGAGGAGAGAGCAACAGCGGCTATACGAGTCAAACTTCGGCCGGTCCCTGGGTTGGAGACACGAACCGCTCTATTTCTGACCTCGCGATTGTGTACTTCTCGCCCGATGAGCGTGAGGCGTACGTAAGTGACGCAGTTGGTTCTGCCGCCAAAGCCTCCTGCTCCAGTAGCAGGAGGGCTAAACGCCGCTCGAGCCCGCCTCATGC
The DNA here is from genome assembly GCA_030647905.1 of Gemmatimonadaceae bacterium. Lineage (NCBI taxonomy): Bacteria > Pseudomonadati > Gemmatimonadota > Gemmatimonadia > Gemmatimonadales > Gemmatimonadaceae > Gemmatimonadaceae bacterium. The sequence goes on from JAUSJA010000021.1 coordinate 6,888, forward strand.
CCATCGGGCGTGAGGTCTACGGCGCGATGACAATCTGACGTTCCGCTCCTGCTCCTGTCCACGGAACCCGGCGCAGCTCACCCACCTCATTCGCGCGTTGCCGTTCAGAAGGAGAATGAAAAGGGCTCAGTGAGCTGACGCCGAGCGAATGAACCAAGCACTTGAACGACGGACACAACGAACGGCCGGGGGTGTGAACGGACACCTACAACGGACACCTAGAAGGACAGCGCTCAGACAGAAGAATCCCGTCGAGCTCGTAAGAACCGACGGGATAAGCACTTGAAGGGGTTGTAACTGATGGGCCATCGAGGAGTTGAACCTCGGACCTCACGCTTATCAGGCGTGCGCTCTAACCACCTGAGCTAATGGCCCTTTTCGCGGAGGAAAAATGATTCGCGAAGAGTCTCTAAACGTATCCGGCGCAGAGAGTTGAGTCAATCGGCCCAGACACGCGTAACACCCCGCGAATCACTCAGAACATCAAGCCGAACGAGATCGGGAAAAGCCGTGCCGACTTCTTTCCCTTCAACCCTGTCACTGGATCAGGCAGCGCACGATAGAAATTGTACCACCGCGCCTCGACGAAGCCGTTCACGCGCGGAATCCAGATCCCGAGACCAGCGTTCACTCCGAAATCGTTCACGGCGGTGGTACCCGGGCCATCAGGATTGTACCCGAATCCGCCGACACCGGCGATTCCATACAGCCGAGCATCGCTTCCCCACACGTTGAAGATCACGTTGCCGGTAAGCGAGAACACGCGCGCCGCGCCCTGATCCTTTGCGGTAGTCGTGTTCTTCCGGTCGCCGAGGGTCGAGTACATGCCGTCGAACCGCACCCCGAACGGCGACTCCACCCCGCCGATGCCGACCATGATCGTCCCATGGGCGCCATTGGTGTGGTTGTCCCGCGCCTCGACGGAAACGAGCGTCGCGCCGGCGGCGATACCCCACGCATACTGATCCTGTCCCTGCGCCGCGAGCCGCGAGGCGGGAAACGAAACGGCCACGAGAAGGGCCGCCACAATTGAGAATTTCATAGGGGTCAATCTAAAGAAAAGGCCGCCGGCGGTAACTCCGGCGGCGTTTTCGCGTCCATTCGACCGCTGTGGTCAGTCCTCGAACTTCGTATGACCCGGACCCTTGTGCTTCTCGTCCACATCCGTGTCGAACTCGTCGTCCAGGTCAATCAGGTCGTCGTCCAGATCGTCGTCGAGGTCATCATCGTCTTCATCGTCATCATCATCGTCGATGTCGTCCTCGTCGTCATCATCATCATCATCGTCGTCGAGTCCCAGCTCGTCGAGGTCGTCATCGTCTTCGTCATCGAGACCCCCGTCGTCTATGATCTCGTCTTCCGGATCGTCACTGTCCGTCGGACCAGCCGCTGCGTAGCCACCGCCTACCGCGTACCATATCCTCGCGTCGCCTGCTTCCGCGAATTCCCCAGCCGGCGACTCGAACGTGTCCAACATACAATCACTTTCCTCCGGGTTAGAGAAGCGCCCGCTCGCGTTTCGCTTCGCGCGACAGCTTCTTTCGGTCGTTCGCGGCGAGGAAGCGCTTCCGCAGACGGATGGCCTGCGGAGTCACTTCGATCAGCTCGTCCTCCTCGATATACTCCAATGCGCCTTCCAACGTCAATTCCCTGGGCGGCTCGAGCTGAATGTTCTCGTCGCTCGACTTGCTGCGCATGTTGGTCAGCTTCTTCTCCCTGGTCGGATTCACGTCCATGTCGCCCGGACGCGAATTCTCGCCGACCAGCATTCCCTCGTACACCCTGTCTCCCGGAGTGACGAACAGCGTCGCCCGCTCGGCCAGGTTCGCGAGAGCAAACGCAACAATCACACCCGGCTCCATGGACACGAGCGTTCCGCGAGTCCGTCCCGCCAGCGGCCCAGCCCAGCCCCCGTAGTCCAGAAAGCGGTGGTGCATGATTCCCGTGCCGCGCGTATCCGTCATGAACTCTGACCGATAACCGAACAATCCGCGAGCGGGAATCCTGTAAAGAAGACGTACCATCCCCTGCCCGGGATTCTTCATCTCGATCATTTCCGCGCGGCGGGGGCCGAGCTTCTCGATCACCGCGCCGAGGAATTCCTCGGGCACATCTATCGCCAGCTCCTCGTACGGCTCGAGCCGCTCGCCGTGCGGCCCTTCCCTCGTAATGACGCGCGGGCGCGAAACCTGAAACTCGTAACCTTCGCGCCGCATCGTCTCCATAAGAATCGTGAGGTGCAGCTCGCCCCGGCCCGACACCGTCCACGTGTCCGTGGAATCAGTATCCTCCACTCTCAGCGCAACGTTCCGCTCGAGCTCCCTGAAAAGGCGCTCACGAAGCTGCCGCGACGTCACGAACTTCCCTGCCCTGCCGGCGAAGGGAGAGTTGTTGACGAGGAAGTCGACGGATATCGTCGGCTCCTCGACGGAGATACCCTCGAGGCGCTCGGGATTCTCGATGTCGGCGACGGTGAGGCCGATCTCGACGCCCTCGAGGCCCGCCAGAGCGACTATCTCGCCCGCTGTCGCCTCGTCGAGCTCGACGCGCTCGAGACCTTCGTAGCCAAACAACTTCGTGACCTTGGCCTGCTCCACTTTCATTCCGGTGTCGAGCGGAAGGAGCGCCACGGACTGTCCAAGTTTCACGCGACCGCGCTCGATCCGGCCGATCCCGAGCCGTCCGAGGTACGGTGAATGATCAATTGTGGAGATGAGCATCTGGAACGGGCCAGCCGAATCGGTCGGCGGCGGCGGAACGTGATCCACGATCGCCTGGAACAGCGGAGTCAGATCTTTGGGCGGCTGATCGAGATCCATCGTCGCCACGCCTTCACGCGCTGACGCGTAGACCACGGGCGCGTCGAGCTGCGCCTCGTCGGCCTCGAGCTCAATGAAGAGATCGAGCACCTCGTCGTGCACACGCATCGGATCGGCGCCGGGACGATCTATCTTGTTGATCACCACGATGGGCGTGCGCCCCAGCGCGAGCGCCTTACGAAGCACGAATCGCGTCTGCGGCATCGGACCGTCGAACGCGTCCACGACGAGCAGCACGCCGTTGACCATTCGCAGCGTTCGCTCCACTTCACCGCCGAAATCCGAGTGACCCGGCGTGTCAATGATGTTGATCTTCGTGCCGTGCCAGCGGATGGATGTGTTCTTGGCCAGAATAGTGATGCCGCGCTCACGCTCGAGAGGATTCGAGTCCATGACGCGGTCGATCACGATCTGATTGTCGCGAAAAGCTCCGGCCTGCCGGAGCATCTTGTCTACGAGGGTCGTCTTGCCATGATCAACGTGCGCGATGATGGCGATATTCCGTATGTCCTGCGGTTTTTGCATAGCATTCAAAGCTACCCGGTTCCGGGGGGCAAATGCAGTCCGGTAAATGCAGTCCGGAGACGGGGAAGAGCTATGCCGAGACGAAGGTGGTCTCGTGGCCTCGATTCTTGAGCATCGCCATGAAGCTCGCCTTGTCGGTGGACTTCATGTACGCCTCCTGCGGCGCCACGAGGCCCTGGTCCACCAGATCAATCAGCACGTCGCCGAGCTGGATCATGCCGAGCCTGCGCGACGTTTGCATCACCGACGGAATCTGGAACGCCTTCCCTTCGCGGATGAGGTTCGCCACCGCTGGCACCGACAGCAGGATCTCGCGCGCCGCAATGCGGCCTCCGCCGGCGCCATCTCGCGCAGCAGAAGAAGAAGCTGCCCGTCGCCAAGCGGCTGCCTCGTGAGAGGATGCTACGCGCCACCCTTGATGATGTGCGCGATGTCCCCGTCGCTCAGACGCACAGCGTCCGCGTGATTGGCGACCATTGCTGTGAGGAGCGGGTCTATTCTTGGCATATCCTCCTATAGACGAGCGAGACGCCAGGAAATCACGCGTGGAGGTGGGCTTCCCTCTCGGCCATTTCGCTCCGCTCGAGCTGGACGGTCACATGACTGATTCCGAAAAGTCCCATCGCATCGTGGACGTGCTCGAGAACGTGCTGCTGGGCGGTCGGATCACGCACGATCGCATGAGCGCTCATTGCCACCATTCTTGGCGTCACCGACCAGACGTGGAGGTCGTGCACCGACTCGATCCCCGGAATGGCCTCCAGTTGGGTCCGCACCGCAACGAGATCAATGTGCGCCGGCGCCCCTTCGAGCAGGATATCCACCGATTCCCTGACCAGCCCCCACGCACCGCGGATGATCAGCGCGGTGGTCAGAATCGAGGCGATCGGGTCGGCCTGGAGCCATCCGGTATAGTGGACGAGAATTGCCGCCATCACGGTCCCCACCGACGCGAGGAGATCGCCGAGGACGTGGAGATAGGCCCCGCGAACGTTCATGCTCGACTGCGAGGCGGGGTGCAGCACCACTGCGGAGATCACGTTCACGAGGAGGCCGGCGGCGGCAACGACGAGCATCAACCCTCCGGCGATCGGCTCGGGGTCGCGAAACCGCACCACCGACTCGATCACGATCGCCGCCGATATGAGGAGCAGAGCTGCGCCGTTCAGAAAAGCGGCCAGAATCTCCCATCGCAGGTATCCGTAGCTCTTCTGCGCCGTACCGGGTTGCCGGCTGAACCAGGCCACGAACAGCGACAGCGCCAGCGCGGCGACGTCGGTAAGCATGTGCCCGGCGTCGGCGAGCAGGGCGATGGAGTTCGACAGGATCCCGCCGGCCACCTCGACCACGAGGAGCACCGCGGTGAGCCCCAGCGCCAGCCGAAGGCTCCGGACCGACGCGTGCGCCGCGCGGCTGTGGGGCCCGCCGCCGTGGGCGTGGCCGGGAGCTTGGTCGTGGGCATGGCCGTGCGAATGGCCGCCCGCGCTGGAGTGGTTATTCACCAGGCGTTTCTACCCCGGATCCGGCCACGGGATGGCCTGATTGTGATATTTTCCAACGGTGACAATGCGATTGCTGGCCATATTTGCGCTCGTCCTGCTGAACGGGTTTTTCGTCGCGGCCGAGTTCTCCCTGGTGAGGTCGAGGCGCACCCGCCTGGAAGCGATGGTTCGCAGTGGCGACAAGCTCGCGCGGATCGCTCTCCGGGCAAGCTCAAATATCTCCCTGGTTCTCTCCGCCAGCCAGCTTGGAGTCACGCTGGCAAGCCTCGGGCTGGGCTGGATCGCCGAAGCGACGCTTGCCCACATCTTCGAATCGCTGTTCGCCAGTCTGCCGGTGGCGGTGGACCTGTCCCTGCGGATCACTCTCGCGGCAATCATAGCGTACACGGTTCTAACGTACCTGCACGTCGTTCTGGGTGAGCTCACCCCCAAGGCGGCCGCGCTCAACTCGCCCGAGCGGATCGCCAAGTATCTCGCTCCGCCGCTGCTTGCTTTCGCGTGGATCATGAGCCCCTTCATCTGGGTTCTCCACCGGTCCGCCAACGGCCTGCTTCGAATACTCGGGCAGCCGAGCGCCGGATCGAATGAGACAGTGCACTCGCCCGAGGAGCTGCGGCTTCTGGTGGAGCAGTCCCAGGAAGGGGGTGCCCTGCTGGCGGCGGACGCAGACATGATAGATGCGGTCTTCGAGTTCTCCGAGAAGAACGCGCGCGCGGTGATGACGCCGCGCACCGAGATCATCGCGTTCGACGTGGACGCGACGCTCTCCGACGTACTGAAGATCGTCGAGGACAGCGGGTTCTCGCGTTATCCGGTGTACGAGGAATCGATTGACGACATCATCGGGCTGGTGTTGTCGAAGGACCTGCTGAGGGTGCTCATTCCGGGTGAGGGCGCGCCGGGCAGCGCGGCGGTCGAGCAGTTCAGCGTCCGCAAGCTGCTCCGTCCGGTCCATGTGATTCCGGGATCGCGCGAGGTGGAAGACGTGCTCGCCGATTTCAAGCGCCTGAAGGAGCACATGGCCATCGTCCTCGATGAATACGGAGGCACCGCGGGCCTCATCACGATGGAGGATCTGCTGGAGGAGATCGTGGGCGAGATTCTCGACGAGTACGATACGCCCGAGGATCAGGACGAGCCGGTGCTCACCCGTTCCGGCGAGACCGTCGTGGCGGGCAGCACGAATATCGGCGAGCTGAACGACCACTTCGGACTCGATGTGCCCGACGAGGATGCGACGACTATCGGCGGGTTCGTGTTCGGGATTCTTGGCCGTGTTCCGCAGCCGGGCGACAGGGTGATCGCCGGCGGCGCGATCTTTACGGTGAAGGCGATGGAGGGCCGGAAGATTGATACTCTGGCGGTGGACCTTCATTCGGCCGGCGACCGTCGCGCGGCAGAGCGAGAGCCGCAAGCCGCCGGCATAGAAGCAGCGCCTCAATAAAACTCGACGGGTCGGCGAGGTTGCGGCCGGCAATGTCCGCCGCCGTACCATGATCGGGTGAGGTGCGCGGAAAGGGCAGCCCAAGCGTGATGTTCACCGCCTCTCCGAACGACGCGACCTTTATCGCCGTCATTCCGACGTCGTGATACGGAGCGATGACGGCGTCGAATGCGCCTCGCATTGCCCGCACGAATACGGTATCCGCGGGAAATGGACCTTCGATTCCCGCGCGGCGGGCCGCAGGAGCGAGAATCTCATCGTCTTCCCTGCCGAACCGTCCTCCGTCGCCGGCGTGCGGATTCACCGCACACAGCGCGATTCGCGGCTCGGCGATACCGAACCAGGCGCGCAACGACGACCGCGTGATGTCCGCAATCCCGGCAATGAGGTCTTCGCTCAACGCGGGAACGACGTCCCTGAGCGGCAGATGCGTCGTCGCGAGCACGACACGAAGCGGGTTCGATCCTTCGCCTCGCGTGCCGCGCACCGAGGCAAGCATCATCGCCACACGCGACCCCGTAAGCTCGGCGAGCATCTCAGTATGACCGGGATAATCGAATCCACCCGCGAGCAGGGCAGATTTGTCGATCGGCGCGGTGACGATGCCCTGCACTTTCCCGCTCATCGCGAGCTCGACCGCTCTTTCGATTGCGAGGCCGCTCAAGCGGCCAGCGAGCGCGGCGTCTCCGGAGCCAGGCCATTCGCCAATGCTTTCGTCCACGTCCACGCCGATTCCGGTTGGACCGACGAGCACCAAGTCAGAGCGCCCGCCAACCCTTGAGTCTGCGAGCGCCTTGACGATAATCTCCGGCCCGATTCCGCGGGGGTCGCCGGTGGTTACGGCGATGCGTGGATTCACCGCTACAATCGAAGCGCGACGTAGGTCTGCCGGCGAAGCTGGTCGAGCAGCGTCCGTGTCGCGCGCTCGGCGACGAGTTGCGAACGGATGCGCTCCTTCACCTCGGCCTCGTCGTACTCCCCCGCTTCGTTCACCGTGACGAGCTGAACGACGGCCCACTTCGAGCCACCGCGCGGACTGGCGAGCTCGAACGGTCCGGCGACGTCGCCCGCCTTTTTCCCCGCGATGGCTGCGGAATACGAAACTGGCAGCGAGTCACGGACGAAGGGCTGGAGAATTCCTTTTTCTTCCGCCGGATCGTGGTGCTTCGCGATGATCGAATCGAATGCCGCGCCGGCGCGAAGCTGCGCGGCAACGGTCTCCGCTTCACTGCGCGCGGCGGCGATGTCGGCGGAATCGATCACCGGACTGATGAGGATGTGACGTGCCTTCACCTCGGCGGCCTGCACGCGGTCCACGCGGATGATGTGGTATCCGAACACCGTCTCGACGACCGGACTGATCTGCCCCGGGCTCAGCGAGAACATCACGCGCTCGAACTGCGGCACCATCGCCCCGCGCCTGTTCCAGCCGAGATCGCCGCCCTGAGGCTTCGACGCCGGATCCATTGACTCACGCTTGGCGATCTGCTCGAAGTCACCGCCCTTCCTTATCTCGACGAGCAGCGAATCGGCTTTCGCCTTCGCTTGGTTCTTCGCTTCTGCCGACGGCTTCGGAGCGACGACGACCTGACGGAAGGTCACCGTCGCGGGCGCCGCCTGGAGACTCGCCTTGTTCTTCTCGAACGCCTCCTGGATCTCGGCGTCGCTCACGTTGCGAGCCACCGCGGTCTTGCGCAGCTCCTCGAAAGCGCGCTGCTGCAGCGCACGGCGATAGAACTGCTCGTACAGTGTACGGCGGTACTCTTCAGGAGTGCCGAACCCGGCGCTCTTCAGCTCCGCCTTATACTCGTCCTCGGTCTGGAACTGGCCGCGAACGCGCTTGGCCTGATCGTCCACGCTCCGGTTTACCTCGTCCGGTGTGACGTCAATCTTGAGCAGGTGCGCCTTCTGGACGAGGATCTCTTCATCCACCAGCGCGTTGAGCGCCTCTCTGGCGAGCGCGGCCTGTCCCGCCGAATCGGGCGGCAGCTGAAGCCCGGACGCGCGCTGCTGGTTGATGGAGTTCATCACGTCGCTCCACAGAATCACCTGATTGCCGACTACGGCGACCACGCGGTCCACCGGAATGGAAGCGGGCAGCGGAGCGGACGCGCCACGGCCGGGCGATGGCGCCTGCGCCGCCAGTGCAACGGGCAGAGCCGCAACGATCGAAAGCAGTAATCCTTTACGCATTCTTTCTGATACCCCTCAGCCGCGGCCGTGGTTCGTCACTTTTTCTTCGCTGTGTCCTTGTTCGGCACCGGAACCACCGAGGCCGGTTGCCCTGTCCTTGCGGTCGAATCGGTCGCCAGCCGGACCTTCGCGGCCTCGAGCAGGACCTGATCAATTGTCCCGGAATTGATGGTGTAGTCGTACTTGTCGCGAAGGACGTTCTGCACGGGCTGCGTAACGTCCACGTACTGCGCCTGCTGAGCGAGCAGCTTGTTGATGTACTCCTCGACGCGCTGCGCGGCGAGCCTGGCACGGTCGCCGGTGGACTTCGCCGCGGTGGCGAGCTTGACCGGATCGAGATCGAGCGCGGTCCATGCATTGGTGACCGACGTCGTGAAGAGCTTCCTGACTTCGGCGAGCTGCGCCGCATCCGGTCCGAGCTTGGCGCTGTCGGCGGCGTGCAGCACGAGCTCATTGCGCACGAAGTTCTTGACGAACACGGGCAGCATCGAGTCGGGCGCCGACTTCACGCGCTCGGCGACCCCGGCCTGCGGGGGGAAGGTCTCCATCCAGCGGGAGAGATCGGCGGCGGTGAACTTGCCGATGGTGGAAGTCGCGAGGACAGTGTTGTCGCTGCGATGTCCGTTCGGATTCTCCACGACTGCGCGGACCGTCGCGGCGGTTCCGGGTTTCGCTTCCAGCCTGGACGACGTCTCGAGGCCGGCGAGATACGTGCTCTCGGCTGCCTGCATGCCACCCTGCTGCATGGTTTGGAGGAAGCGGTCCTTGATCTCGGCGAACGTCGGGCGGCGGATGATGTGATAGCCGTACTGCGTCTGGATGACGGGCGAGATCTCGCCGGGCTTGAGTGCCGCTGCCGCTTCGTCGAACTCCTTCACCATCGCGCCACGCGGGAAGACGCCGAGCGATCCGCCCTGAACGGCAGACTGCGGGTCCTGGCTGTTCTTGCGAGCCATATCGGCGAAGTTCGCCGACGTCACCTGAGCGCGGATGGCGTCAATCTTCTTCTTGACCGCGGCCTTTGCGGCTGGCGTGGTGTCCTGCGTCAGCAGCAGGATGTGGCTCGCGGCAAGCATGCTGTTGCTGTTGTAGCTCGCCTCGGCGGACGCGCTGTCGGGCGCCTTCCACGTCTTCGACACGAGGTCGTACCACTTCTTCGCCTTCACGTTGGCGATGATGGCCCACATCGCCTCGTCGATCTTCTTGTTGTCCTTGAGCGAATCGTTGTTGACCGCTGCCTCGCCCACGAGCTGATAGTTGACCCACGCATCGGTGATCGCGGTGGCGACATCCTTCCGCAGGGGCGCCTTCGATTTGCCCATGAGGTTGGCGAGCCGGTTGATCGTGAGCTCCTGATCGGCGGCCTTGGCGACGACGTCTACATGAGCGGACATCGCATCGCGAAGCGAATCACAGCCAGTGAACACGAGAGCCGCGCCAACGGCTGCAATGACGATTTTTTTCATGTTTGAGTGAGTCAGTGTAAACCCGAGCGAGAGCTCAGGTACGCAGCGTCGCGAGAGCGCGGACAAGGCCGCCGAGCAGCTCCGCTCCGCCGAGCCGGGTCAATTTCAGAGACAGCGGATGTGTGCGCCGCACTTCCGCCTGGAACTGTACATCGTGAAAAGCCGCCGAGATCCCCTTCATCCGGGGCACGGCGTGCTCCCGAAAAGTAATACGTGCCTCGTTGCCACGCAGCAGCATTGACTCGATCTGAGCGGCGCCGCCGAGCACTCTGAGCATCGCCACCGCGAAAAAGGTTTCCGCCGGCGCCGGGAGCCGCCCGAACCGGTCGCGAACCTCGGCTCTCAGTGCCTCTATCTCGGGCGTCTCCACCATGTGCGTCAGCCGGCGATAGATGTCGAGCTTGGCGTCCTGGCTGATGACGTAGTCGTCGGGGAGATAGGACGGCAGATCCACCGTCACGTTGGCGGGCTGGAGCCGCGGCGCGGTGTCGCCGCGCATCACGCGCTTCACCGTCTCGTCGAGCATGCGGAGGTACATGTCGAACCCCACCGCCGTGACGAATCCGGACTGCTCGGGGCCGAGGAGGTTGCCGGCGCCGCGAAGCTCCAGATCCTTGAGCGCGATGCGATAGCCCGCGCCCAGCTCGGTGTGGTGCTCAAGAATCTTGAGCCGCCGGTTGGCATCCTCATCTATGTCGCCGTCGCTCACGAGGAGGTAGCAGTTGGCGCGCCGGTGCGACCGGCCGACGCGTCCCCGCAGCTGGTAGAGCTGGGCGAGGCCGAAGTGGTCGGCCCGGTCAACGAACATCGTATTGGCGTTGGGAACGTCGAGTCCTGATTCGACGATCATGGTGGAGACGAGGACGTCGACCTCGCCATTCACGAACCGGCGCATCACTTCCTCGAGGTCGCGCTCGCGCATCTGGCCGTGTCCGACGCCGATGCGCGCGCGCGGCACCAGGCGCTGGACGCGAGCAGCGATCGAATCGATGGTCTCGACGCGATTGTGGACGAAGAACACCTGCCCGCCCCGGTCAAGCTCGCGCGAGATTCCCTCCTCGATGAGGCCGTCGTCCCACGGCTCGACGAACGTCAGCACAGGCGAGCGATCACGCGGCGGCGTCTGCATCAGCGTCATGTCGCGAAGCCCGGCCAGCGACAGATGCAGCGTGCGGGGGATCGGCGTGGCGGTGAGCGTGAGCACGTCGGTGTCCATCTTGAGATGCTTCAGCCGCTCCTTGTGCTTCACGCCAAAGCGATGCTCCTCGTCAACGACGATGACCCCGAGGTTGCGGAACTTCACGTCGCGGCTGAGCAGCCGATGCGTGCCGATGACGATGTCTATCTTGCCGCTCGCGAGATCGGCGATCGTTTTGGACTGTTGTTTCGGCGTCGCGAAGCGGCTGAGCGTCCGGATTTCGACCGGGAAATCGGCGAGGCGATCGCCGAACGTGCGCGCGTGCTGCTCGGCGAGAATCGTCGTTGGGACGAGCACGGCTACCTGACGGCCCGACTGCACCGCCTTGAACGCGGCGCGCACGGCGATCTCTGTCTTGCCATACCCGACGTCGCCGACGAGGAGCCGATCCATCGGTCTCGCCTTCTCCATGTCACCCTTCACATCGGCGGTGGCGGTGCGCTGATCCGGCGTGTCCTCGAAGAGAAACGACGACTCGAGCTGCATCTGCCACGGCGTATCGGGAACGTGCGGCGGACGCGTCGCCACCCGTCGTCGCGCGTAGAGATCGAGAAGCTCGACCGTCATCTCCTGGATGGCGGCGCGGGTGCGGTCGCGTTGCTGTCCCCAACGCTTTCCGCCGAGCGTGTGGAGGCGGGGCGGAGGGTTGTCGGCGGAGATGTCGGAGGCGGAGCGAAACCGCTCGACCTGATCAATGCGATAGAGCGGAACGTTGAGGCGCGACCCGCCCTCGTACTCGATGACCGCCACTTCTACCGTGCTCTCGCGGACGAAGACCTTCTCGATGCCGCGATAGATCCCCACTCCGTGCTCGAGATGCGCAACGTAATCGCCGGGAGTGAGCGCGGTGAGCGATTCGATGGAAGTCCCCGTCGTGTAGCGACGTGGGCGACGGATGCGGCGCTCGCGCCGGAAGATCTCGTGATCGGTGAGGACGCGAAGGCCCTCCGTCGAGAGCCCCCACGGCGGAATGATGAAACCGCCGTGCAGCACGCCGATCGCCAGCGCGGCGCGCGCCGGGCCACCCTCCCCGAGCAGCTCTTCGAGGCGCTCGGCCTGGCCGGAGTTATCACAGAGGATGACCGTCGGCACTCCATCGGACACGACCTCGCGGAGCCGCTTCATGTCGCGGTGAATCGGCTCGGGCTCGACGAGCGGGAAGTCGAACGTCATCGCCGGCATCTCGGGCGAGGCGAATTCGGTATGCGAATCCACCGCCGGGCCGGCGAATACCTCGATGATGCCGAGCGCGGAGAGCGCCGCCAGCGCAGCCTCCGGCGTCTCGTACAGCTCGGCGCGCCCTGGCGTGTCTTCTCCCCGGCGCCGCGCCAGATCAATGTGGTGCTGCGCTTCGTCCCACGTGCGGCGCAGCTCGGGACCGACGCGGCTGTCGCCCGGAATGACGACGATGGTGTCGCGCGCGAACAGTGTGGTGATGGAAACCCGCTCCGTCCCCTCGACGGCGCCGCCGAGCTGGCCGTCAACAGGCAGAATGAGAGCGAGCTCCGCGTCGCGCGTGGAGCGCTGGCTGATGAGGTCGAAGTGGCGAAGCTCCGCGATCTCGTCGCCCCAGAATTCCAGGCGGACCGGCTCAGCCATGCCGAAGCTGTAGATGTCGAAGATGCCGCCGCGCGCGCTGAACTGCGCGACGTCGTCCACCATCGGCACTCGCTCGAACCCGATGGACTCGAGGTGGAACGCGAGCTCTTCGGGACGGCGAGTGTCGCCCTTTCGCAGCTCGACACGCGTGCTGGCGAGAGCGCGCGGGAGCTGCGTCTTCTCGAGAAGCGCGCGCGCGGTGGTAAGCAGCACGCGCACGTCGCCGCGCCCGATCCGCTCGAGCGTCTCGACGCGCTCGCCGGCCACTTCGGCGTGAGGCTCGGCTTCGCCGAATCCTTCGCGTGGCGGATAGAACGCGACGAAGCCTGCATCTCCGAGCGACTCAAGATCGGCGAGCCATCGCTCGGCGCCGCTGACGCTATCGGCGATCACGACGAAAAATCTGCCGGGACTGGCGTGCGCGAGCGCCGCGACAGCGACGGCGTCGCTGGAACCCGGGAGGCCGGTCGCGTGTATCCGGTAATTTGCGGGAGGAAGTGCCAAGGCAAGTCGCCCGAACTCGGGTACCGCCTGGATTGCTTCGAGAAGTGCTGGCAGTGACACTGCGCGCAAGTTATCCTACTTGTAAGCCCCATGGTAGCGTACTCCGGGCGAGGCCACGGGAGGCCATGATGAAATCGGTCAAGATCATCGCATCGGTCGTACTGCTGGCGGGCGGAAGCGTCGTGTCGTCAGGGCAGACGGTCTCTCCCAGGGTCTTCTCGCCCGGTGAAGAGTCCGCGTGGGCCCCGCCGGTGGACGTCTGGCTCGACCAGGCGTCGTATGACTACGGGGCGCGCATCCGCCCGTATTTCTCGACCGAGCCTGGTGCGTACGTCACCATCGTCCGCGTGACCAGCGACGGCGAGCTGCGCGTCCTCTATCCGCGGCGGCCGTCCAGCCAGCGACCGTATGTCATCGGCCAGATGGTCAACAACCGCGTCCCCTACAGCGGCGATCCGACGTTCAATCTGTATGAGTCCACAGGGATCGGGTTCGTCTTCGCCCTCGCCTCGTACGACAGGTTCGACTACAGCTACTTCACGAGCGGCGGAGAATGGAGCATCGCGCGTCTGGCGAGCAGCGGACGCTACGGCGACCCATTCGAGATCATCCGCCGGTTCGTGGACCGCACGCTCAGCGACAGGTCGGAGCACTCAGTCGACTACGCGTCCTATGAGGTCCAGGCGCGGGGCATTCGAAGCCGTTACGCGACCCGGTACGGATGGTCCACGTACAACGACTATTATGATGCGTGCGTGACCGCTTTCGGCTTGCGCTACACGTCTTACTGCCAGGGCTACAACTTCGGGTACTACGGCCAGGTGATCTACGTCCCGCCGCGCACGCCTTCGCCGAGCACGCCGAGCGCGCCGAGGGCGCCGAGGGAGCCGCGCGTCAAGCCGCTGGTTCCCGATCCGATGGTGCCGTACGTCCCGCTCGAGAAGCAGCCGGTCGAAGGACGGTTCCTCGCGAACGACCGGCGCGAGGCCGCGGCCGCGGATCGCAGGGAGCGGATGGTGCGCGACGCTTCGCCGCGCGTGGAGATGCGCGCCCGATCGTCGGAGCCGCGCAACGAGGCGCCTCGCGCAGAGCCGCAGCGTGCAGAGCCGCGGCCAGAGCCGCCCCGCGCACAACCGCAGACGCCGGCGAGAGTCGAGGTCCGTAACGAGCCCCCTCCGCAGCCGGTACAGCGCGCCGAGCCCGTCCGGATCGAGCAGCGGCCCGTCAAGAAGGATTCTGACCAGGCACCCTCGAAGCAGTAGGCGGGCAGGCTTTCCCCGACGCGCGCACGGGGCGCGGCGTCGGGGGCGAGTGTTGAACCAAAGAGATAATGTCCCCTTGATGCCAAGATAGAAATGTCCCCTATCGGCTTGATCCTTTGTGAGGGTTGAGCCGGTGGAGCGGACGAGAATGTCGGCAATTGAGCTGATGCGCGCGGAGGTGTGCGTGCG
>JAUSJA010000022.1 GCA_030647905.1 Gemmatimonadaceae bacterium
CCGAGGGCGTGGTGGACATCTTCGCCGCCGCGGGCTTGGCGAAGCCGGACATCTCGATCCTATCGGACGAGTTTCTGTCCGAAGTGCGTGGGATGCCACAGCGCAATCTTGCGGTCGAGCTGCTGCAGAAGCTCTTGAAGGGCGAGCTACGTACGCGCCGGCGGAAGAATCTCGTGCAGGCGCGGTCCTTCGCGGAGTTGTTGGAGCAGTCGCTGCGGCGCTATCAAAACCGCGCCATCGAGGCCGCCCAAGTGATCGAGGAACTCATCGGGCTGGCGAAGCAGATGCGCGAGGCGGACCGGCGTGGTGAGACGATGGGCCTCAGCGAAGACGAGCTCGCATTCTACGACGCGCTGGAAACCAACGACAGCGCCGTGAAGGTACTGGGCGACGACACGCTGCGCGACATCGCGCGCGAGCTTGTGGCGTCGGTGCGAGCCAACGTGACCATCGACTGGACCGTGCGCGAGAACGTGCGTGCCCAGCTTCGCGTGCTCGTCAAGCGCATCCTGCGCAAGCATGGCTACCCGCCGGACAAACAGGAGAAGGCGACGCAGACAGTACTGGAGCAGGCGGCGGTGCTGTCCGCCGAATGGGCGACGGTGTGAAGAGGGCACTAACCAACGTTTGCTGCTGACGAACGCGGGTGACTTCGGTAGCGGCGGCTGCGCCGCCGCGTTTTCTTTGAGCGTTCGCAGCAGAAACGCGATTCGTTAGGAGGCGTCCGCCATTTGGCGGTAGACGTCAGGTTGCAGAGTATGAACCGCGGAGGTGGTAGATGACCAGTGGTGAAAATGAGCCCAGGCTGCATCCCCGTTTCCTCGGTATGCCGCGGACAGAGCTCGGGCGATGGTCGAACCGACTCGCCATCACATTTTTCGTGCTATTCCCGCTCTGGTTGTTCTATGCAGTGTACTTGAGGCCAATCGCGCGTCCCACGTTTTTCTCCGACCCGCTCCATGCCCTCCTATTATTGAGTGCGGCAGCGGTGGCCATCGGCGGTGCAATTGTCGGTGTGCTGGCAATAGTGGCGAAACGCGAGCGCTCGTTCACGATCCTGCTGAGCATCCTTTTAGGCGCCTTTGTGTTTCTTTGGACGATCTCTGAACTCGTTGGCCACTAACGGGTGCCTCAGTGAGGCCAGCGCCCAGGCGGCCGCGCAGGAAGAACCGCAAATCAAAGAAGGGGAGGCCGATGTTTGCAAAACCAACTGGCGTCATCGTGTTCGCAGGGCTCGTGCTTGTAACGCTCACAGCGTGTAAAGGCGGCGATAAACCCACGGCGGCACCCGCTACATCCGCCTCTCCCGCGACGGCGCCCCCGACTGAACGTGTCGTTGGGCCGCTGAGCCCGGCCGACGCGCAGGCGCTTTCGACCATGAACGACCGGTTGAGGGACTACATCGACCTGCACACGAAACTTGAGCGCGCACTTCCAAGCCTTCCCGAAGACGCGACGCCGCAACAGATCCATAAGAACCAACGGGCTTTTGAAATTCTGGTGCGGAACGCCCGCGCGACGGCGAAGCCCGGCGATATTTT
Organism: Gemmatimonadaceae bacterium; assembly: GCA_030647905.1. Lineage (NCBI taxonomy): Bacteria > Pseudomonadati > Gemmatimonadota > Gemmatimonadia > Gemmatimonadales > Gemmatimonadaceae > Gemmatimonadaceae bacterium. The sequence continues at coordinate 1,542 of JAUSJA010000022.1, forward strand.
CACGCCGGAGGCGCGTCCCGTCATCAAGCGCCTGCTCGCCACCGTCTTCGGTGGGCCTGAGGGCCAGCAGTTGAAGGCGTCGATCATGGATGAAAACCCCGTCGGCCTCACCTTCTCCGTCAACGGCCGGTATCCCGACACCGTGCCTCTGTCCAGCGTCCCCCCCCAGGTGCTGCAGACACTGCCGAAGCTGTCCGAGGACATGGAGTACCGCTTTATCGGCGACCGACTTATCCTGCTCGATACGCACGCGCATGTCATCGCAGACTTCATCGAAGACGCATTACCAACAAAGTAGAGAGAAGAGGCCCTCATGCGTTCGCTGCATTTCCCTCACGCCGGACCTCTGTTACTCGGCGTCCTGTTCGCAACCGGTTGCCAGGACGTCGCGACCACTGGCTACGCTGCTGCCGCTGAGGCGTACCAGTCCGCCGAACCAGTGGTTGCACTGCCGAATAAGACGGGGTCGTTCAAATTCGGCGTCCTCGGCGATTTCGGCACCGGCGCTCTCGCCCAGTATCAGCTCGCCGGCCAGATGGCGAAGCTCCACGAACGGTTCAAATACGAAATCGTGGTGACGGTCGGCGACAACCTGTATGGGTCAGAGCGCCCGCAGGATTTCCAGAAGAAGTTTGAGATCCCGTATAAGCCGTTGCTCGATGCCGGAGTGAAGTTCTACGGCGCGCTGGGCAACCATGATGCGCGAGAGCAACAGCACTACAAGCTGTTCAACATGAACGGAAAGCTGTACTACACGTTCAACCCGAAACAGGACGTGCGGTTCTTCGTTCTGGAGAGCACGTACCCGACGCCCGAGCAGATTCAGTGGCTGGAGGACGAGCTCAAGGCATCGAGCAGCAATTGGAAGATCGTGATGTTCCATCACCCGCTTTACTCGTCCGGCAAGCGGCACGGTTCGGATTTGCGTCTTCGGGAAGTTCTCGAGCCCCTCTTCCTCAAGTACAACGTAAGTGTGGTCCTCAACGGCCACGACCACGTCTACGAACGCGTGAAGCCTCAGAAGGGCATCCAGTATTTTGTGGTGGGCTCCGGGGGCCAGCTGCGATCCGGCAACATCGACCGAAAGTCCGGCATCACAGCAAAGGGGTTCGACACCGACCTGGCGTTCATGGCTGCGGAAATCATTGGCGACGAGATGTACTTCAACGCCATTTCACGCGTGGGCCAAATCGTCGACTCCGGCGTTCTGACGCGTCGGAAGATCACGCGCTGACGTTCCAAAAAGAGGCAGACCGCCACAGCACAACCTGACGTCAGGTGTCACTCCAGGCGCCGCGGGCTCACATCATGTTTGTCCCGAAGATGTAGGCGTCCACTTTTTCGGAGGTTTAAATTCTGACCAGGAAATGCATTTCGTTCGCCATGGTTTTCGCGCTCGGCGCCCGGCTGGAAAGGGAAGTTCGAGTTCTAGCCAGAGCGAGCTAGACTGCCCAGGACGCCGCCAGGCTTCCCCTCGGTCTTCCCACTACTCGTCGGCATCGTCCCCGCGAAGTCTTAGGCCACCGGCGCGATCTGATACTGTTCCAGCTTCCCGTCAGCAGTTTCGTACGTCCACACTCGCAGCGCTCGCCCGGCAAACGTCGCACGGTAGGATCGCAGCGTCATACCACCCCGCTTGGATGTGCTCACCTGCACGAAACTGCTCGGCGCACCGAGCGGCGCGAGACTCGCAACGAAGTCGCGCAACGCAACGTCGCTGAAATATCCGTTCGCATTTGCGGTGAACAACGAACGATCCACGGTTCCCTTCTGCAATCCCTCGAAGATCGCGCGCGCCTGCGCAGTGCGACTCGCGGCGAGAGCATCCTCGGTCGTGAATAGCAGGCGTGCAATCTGACCCGCAATTGCACCTGATGCGGGCGCGGCATCCTGATTAGTCATTACGACGATCGCAGCGCTGTCTTCCGGATACACGAAGTTCTCCGCCGTGAAGCCGGATACCTCGCCACTGTGCTCGACAAGGAAGTGTCCGCCCGCCATCTGCGTGAACACGCCGAGGCCATAGTTGCTCGACGCGCCATTCCTTAGCGTCGTTACTCCGAACATCGCCTGATATGACCCGGGGGACAGCAGACTCCGCTGGATGAGCGAAATGTCCCACTTCGCCAGATCGGCGGCGGTCATCGCCAGCATTCCCGCGCCGTACATCCAGCCCTTTCCCGCATCAGGCGCGGGACGCAGAGGGCCAAGTCCGTAGCGTATGTAACCCGTCGGATCAGCTGCGCGCGGATTGGTGTCGAAATCACTCGCGCTCTTCATGCCGAGCGGATTGAGCAGCCTGGTCTGCACGAACTGAAAGAAGGGCATGCCGCTGACTTTCTCGACTATCATCGCGGCCAGCACGAAGCCGGTGTTGCTGTACTGCCAGCGAGTGCCGGGCTCGAAATCGAGCGGCTGTTTAGCCCACCGATCCATGATCTGCTGCGGAGTCGCGTTCTGGCGCATCGGCTCCATCAGATAATCCTGGGGCCAGAAATCCTGATAGCCGGACGTGTGCGAGAGGATCTGACGAATCGTTACCTCATTTCCGCGCGAGAGACCTGGCACATATTTGCCGACCGGATCCTCCAGCTTGAGCTTGCCTTCCTGCAGCAGCAACAACATAGCTGACGCCGTGAACTGCTTACTGATGGAGCCGACTGCATAGCGCATGTCGGAAGTTGCCGTCGTGCGAGGCTCGAGCCTCGCCGCACCGTAAGCTTTAGCGAACACGATCCGACCGTGCTGCACGATGGCGACGCTCGCACTCGGCACTCCGGTGCTCTGCAGCACCTGAGTAGCAACGGAGTCGACTGTCGCTTTAAGCCTCGGATCGGCAGTTTGCCCAGACGCTCCGACTGCGGTCGACGCGATCAGGCCAGCTACGACGGAGATTCTTCTTAGCATACGAGATCGGGTTGAAAGACGGCAGGCTGATGAGGTACAAATCTATGACAATGTCATGACGCCTAGCCGGACAGCCGTCTGTTAATGCTCCGGTTTATTTCCGGATGTCGATGAGTCTGGCAGCCGGGCTATCGCCGCCTCGCCGCCGTCTTGTCCCTCACCGGCCTGAACTCGGAACTCTCCCGATAATTAGGCCACTCCCGCGAGTTTGCAAGCTGCATCCCCAACGCCTGTAGCACCGACACGTCCTCCGCGATTCCTGCAAGATTCCACGTCGCCGCATTGTACTCGTCCGCCGGCTGATGATACGCGTCGCGCCGGTACGCCTCGTCGGCGGCATTCCCCGCAGCAGTGCCCCCAGTCAGCAGATCGATCCCGCTATCCATGTACAGCATCGGCACACCACGCTTAGCCATCGGGAAATGATCTGAACGGAAGAAATACCCCGCTTCTGGATTAGCATCGGGCGTGATCACGCGGTTGCTTGCCGCCAGCACCGTATTCAATCGATCCTCCAGATCGCTCTGCCCGTAACCGACGACGATCACGTCGTGAGCGCGGCCCGTGACACTGAGCGCGTCGATATTGAACCCCGCGACGGTAGTCTCGAGCGGATACACTGGGTTGCTCGCGTAATACTCCGAACCGATCAGTCCCTTCTCCTCAGCGGTCCAGAACGCGAACACGATCGAGCGCTGCGGCTTGGGGCCCGCAACGAACATGCGGGCGAGCTCAAGGACGGACGCGACTCCTGTCCCGTTGTCTACCGCGCCATTGTAGATGCTGTCGCGGCGCGCATCAGGGGCGCCGACGCCGAGGTGATCCCAGTGCGCTCCGTATAGTATGGTCTCGTCGGGATGCGTCGTTCCGGGCAGGCGGCCGAGCAAGTTCTTCGAGCGAATGGTCTGATGCTTCACCTGATAGTTCGCCGAGAATGTCGCGTTCGCGAGGGTGACGGGTTTGAACTCGCGAGTCTGCGCGAGACGCTTGAGCGCCTCGAAGTCCTGACCGACCTCCCTGAACAGCCGCACCGCATCATCCCTCTGCACCCACCCCTCGAGCAACGGATGCACCTCAGCCGGATTGACACGCACGATGTCGAACATCGTGTTGGTATTGGAATTCTTCACGGTTGCCCATCCATACGACGCCGGCGCGGTCTCGTGCACGATGAGCAGTCCGGCGAGTCCCTGACGCGCAGCTTCCTCATACTTGTAGGTCCAACGGCCGTAATACGTCATCGCCTTGCCGCCGAAATCACCCTGTCCGGTCTCGAAATCGGGATCGTTGATGAGCACGATGCCGACCTTGCCGCGCAGGTTCTCGCCCTTGAAGTCATCCCAGTTGCGCTCGGGCGCGCGGACGCCGTAGCCGAGGAATACGAGTGGCGCGTTCTGGATGTCGACGTGATCGACGTTCTGCATCGAGGCGCGCACGGCGACCTCCTGGCCCTGTGTGAGAGGGGAGGTTTGACCGTTGACGGTCACCGATAACGACGGCGCGCCGACGATGTTGAATTGGACGAGCGGCACCTCCTGAAACCACGATCTATTGGGACCACCTGGCTGCAGACCCGCCGCCTGTAAGCGGTCGCGAATGTAATTCGTCGCCAGCTCCTCACCGCGCGTCGCGGGGCCGCGGCCGAGGAATGCGTCGGATGACAGCGTGCGAACGGCCTCCGCGATGCGGCCAGCGTTAGCCGAAGCCCCTGCGGGATTCGTGGTCGTGCGGACGGCCGGCGTGCATGCGGTGAATGCGAGAACGGTGGCTATGTAGAGCGAGCACTTCATGATGGACCTCTGCTACCTGGACGTATGGCTTGATTAGGGATGCGCGGAATAATGGCGACGCGAGCGCTCAGCAACAATTGCGAGCTCCGTGGCGTCGTACTTATCGTGTTTCCGCTGCACACCGGGCCGCTTCGGGATCAGCGAGGGAGCGATCACGTCGCAGGCGTAGCCCCACTCCTGCATTGCGCGGTGCAGAACATAGCCCGCGCCGCTCGCTTCGTAGCACGCGCGGACGTCTCCGTCGCGACCCAGCCGTTCGAGGTATCGCTCGAGCTTCGGGGGACAGTCACAGTTCTTACTCGGGGAGATCTCGCTTCACTTCTGAAAGGGAGACTTCGATGGGAAGCAATAAGCGACGGAGCGAGAAGTCAGCAGAGGCCATAGTGGCGAAGAGGCTTCGGAGCAGGTGTGCCGCCCTCGATGCGAAGGGCCGAACGGAAAGGAGAGTGCATGTCGCGAATCTCGATTCGGGTGCTCCAGATGTCCGCCTCGGCGGAGCTACGCGAGGGAGGGTAGAGTGAAACTCGAGAGTACCACGCAAGCGGAGATACAGCCGGTCGGTGAAGAGGGAATTTCTACACTCACGTCCGCTTTCTCAGGGAGCCTCAACTTTTCGAACCGCCGTATACGGACCCGTACGTACGGTGGTGTGGGAGGGGAGTAGCGGTAATCAGCCGCTACCCCCTATCCCGATTCGATGCCCTTGCAAGTGAGCTTGAACGTTATGCGTCAGCCGGACATGATTGTAGATTCAAGCATCGGAGGCGGTATGCAACTCGAATTTACGGCAGTGTTTAGAGAGGCGCCCGAAGGCGGATACGTTGCCTTCGTCGAGGAGCTCCCTGGCGCGAACACTCAGGGCGAGACGCTCGAAGAGGCGCGTGAAAACTTGCGTGAAGCCGTTGGCCTCGTGCTCGAGTCTAATCGGCTTCTGGCAGAGCAGGAGCTAGGCGAGGATCAAGTAATTCGTGAGAGACTGCGGATCCCTGCCTAGGCGTGAAACGAGTCGATCTGATCCGGCATTTAGAAAAACATGGCTGCCGACTTCTGAGAGAAGGAGGCAGCCATTCGGTTTACGTGAACGCAGAGTCGCGGAAAGTGTCGACTGTACCTCGGCATCGCGAGATCAAGGACTTTCTTGCCAGGAAAGTTTGTAGAGCTCTTGAGGTCCCTGCCCTGACGCATAACACTCGTTGAAGCCGGCAAGCGATTGGGGGAAGCGCGCTTCTGGAGTTCGTCGTGTCGGGCGATTGGGCGTATGAGCGCTACAGCTACAAGTCGACGGATACTCCGAAAGCCGGTGGCTCTGTCGCCGAGGATACCGGCTGGGGGCTCGTGATCTACCACCACGACGCGGACGGAAAGTGGCGTGTCGCGCGCGACGCCTTCAGCACCGACACGCAGCTGCCCGCGAAGTAGCGGCCAAACGGCGGTTGGTGTTGATGGCCGGCTTAGGGCAGCGGGTGGGCGGCCGCAGACCAGAACGACCTTCGCGCACTGGTTGCCGTTTACAGCCTGGGTGCCGAGATGATCTCCGCGGTCGGGATCAAGTTCGACCTTCCCGTGATGCGCGCCGCCGATTCGGCTCTTTTTGCAACGTCGCGCGATACTCGGCACTTGCCTCGGCGGACCGGTTGAGCTCCATGAGCATATCGCCGAGCAGCTCGCGCGCCGGCACCAGCGGCCCCGGTGTCACGGCACTCTTGTCGGTCGCGTCCTCACGCGCGGCGGCTTCGCGCATGCGCGCCAGCGCGTCCGTCCCCCGATGCTCGGCGAGATCGAGCCAGGCGCGGGCGGCGAGATGCTGGATGGCCACCTGCTCCGCCCAATATCCTTCGCCCTTCGCGCTCAGCCGTTGCTGAATCGACGCCAACGAATCGATAGCCGCCCTGGCTTTTGTGAGATCGCGGGTGCGCGACGCGCCAAGTGCCCGCGCGAAGTATGTCATAGCCTCCGTGTACGGATAGGCGCTCGCTCTGGGCTCGAGTGCGGCGGCTTCCGCCCACGCGTTCCGCTCCAGCGCCCAGCGCGCAGGAATCGCCGCGAGCGCGAACACACCTGCAGAACCGGGCGCGGCGCCGGTGATCGCGGTGGGGTCGAAGCGCGCGCTGAGTGCCGGCAGTCCGTCGAGAATCGCCTTCGCCTCGGACTCCTTTCCCAACTGCAAATAGGCGTACATGGCGTAGTCGGCGGCGTGCAATGCTTCTGCGATGGAGCCACCGCTCAGGGCGACGTTCATCGACCGATTGTTCGTGTTGACTGATTCCTCCCACATGCCGACCCGGGTAAACGTGTGCGAGGGCATGTGCAGCGCGTGCGCGGCGGACGGCGCGATGCTCGCATAGCGCCGCGCGGCCGCTCGCGCCTTGTCAGCGAGTGGCGGATAGTCGTAGCTGTGGATGATGTAATGCGCGAGCCCTGGGTGATTCGGCTGCTTCGCCCAGAGCGGCTCGAGAATACTGCCCGCCTTCAGCTGATTCGCGTATGTCTTGTCCGTCGGCGGCGCGGACGCGGTGAGCGAGATCGCGTAGAAGATCGTGGCTTCGGTGTCCGCCGGCTGCTGCAATACGAGCTCGCTCATCGCGCGCTCGTACGCGATGATGCGTGTCCGCTGATCCTTGTGCTCGAAGTCGTCGTACAGCCGGCTGACGGCGTGAATGTACCCGCGCTCACGCTCGGACGCGCGAACGGCGAGTCGCATCGCGGCGTGGACGGCCTGCTGCCCCTGCTGTAGCAGCGCGACCGACCGGTTTCCAGCCGCCATCGGATTGGTCCATCGACTGAGCGCGATCCCCCAGTACGCCATCGCGCACGCGGAGTCGGCGGCGAGCACTTCATTGAAGGCCCGGATCGACGCGCCGAATTCGAAGGAGTGCAGCAGCGCAACGGCGCGATCGAACTGAGGCGCGACCCTGGGGCTGCACGACGTCGCGAAGTGAACGGTGCCGACGTTTTCAGTCGGCGCGCCCTGGGGATGTGCATGCTCCTGCGGATACGCGGCGAACGCGGGGAGAGTGAGAAGAACTCCGGCCGCGGCGACAGATACGCGTGTCATGTGCGCTCCTTGCTGCTTCATTGTGCGGCGCGAGAGCGCGGACAGCAAGTGCTTGGTCATGTGGGAACATCACCGATGGGTCCTTTCGGAGTCCCTGCGCGCTGACGCGCGGTCTTCCCAGCCGTCAGGGCATATGTAGAAGGTGAGACTTCGATCCGGCGAAGGCATCACGTCCACGAGACCGTGCTGCAGCGCGCGCTCGCCTCGGCCGTCAGGTCGAGCGGCATCTCGAAGCGAGCAACTTGCCACTCGCTGCGTCATTCCTTCGCAACTCATCTACTGGAAGGTGGCGCCGACATCCGGACCATTCAGGAGTTGCTCGGCCATTCGAGCCTGCGGACGACCATGATCTACACCCATGTTCTGAACAAAGGCGGGCTTGGCGTGCAGAGTCCTGCCGACCGACTGTGATGTGGTGACGCGGGCTGGTCGCTGGAGGATGGGAATGTAGGTCAGCGCGGCGCTCTGTCCTGCGAAGCAGATTTGCGATAATAGACTGCAAGGATTTCGCAGCCTAGTGCACTGCTGCTAAACCGACCACCAAGCGTTAAATGCAGTAGCTGCAAGCAATTGAGCGATTGGGACGAGCTTACGCCCGAAGAAATAACAGCGAGGCCTTGCGGCCATTGTGCGTGCCCCGCAGTATATCGTCGCCGTGTAATAAGAGTTAGATGGCTACCACACTCTCCTCCGTTCCTACATTGAGCCCGGACGATCCAGTAGCGAGAACGCTCATCGATATTGAGCGCGAAGTCCGAGTGCAGCTGCATGACGCAATGTCCGACTACGTGGAAGTTGCCGCGCGGGAACATAATCTGTTCATCCGTTGTGCGAACGCCATCGCAGGAAGGGATCTAGCTCCGCCAGCTGCGATCATGCTCGTGGCAACCGCTCGAGTTTTAGGTGATTTGCGGGTGTGCCAATGGGCTGCGATACACGGCTACGCCTTACAGGCTGAAGCGGTTGCTGCGACGGTTCACGAACTTGCCTACGCCGCGGCCTACATTGGTGAATCGGAAACGAGAGCAGAAGGCTGGTTGAAGCATGAGAATGAAAAGCGGCAATATCCGGAGTCCGGACATGCCGCGGTATTGGTTGATGTTCTCCGACGGCTCACCCTCTCTCCGGCACACGCAGCGCAGGAATATCAGATTTATCGGCAGCTCTGCCTGGCAAAACACGGAAATCCCGTTGTCCAGCGTCTTCACGGCACGACGCAGGTTGAAAGCTCGCGACTCATCGAACAACTTCCCTATTTTGATGAGAACACTCTCGTCATTGGGCGCTTCGGCCTTTTTCACGCAGAGCGAGCCGTATCGGCGCTATTGACGGTCCTGCTCTCGACGCATTTGCTGGAGAGTTTAGACGCGACGGTTATCGCAGAATTCTCAGCGATCACGGCGAGGCTTCAAGAGTTGGGTATTCGCGACGGACTCTATGAGGCCGGTCCCGATGGCCTGCCGATACAACTGTCCATCTAGTGGCAATCAAGCTTTCTCGCGCCGCCATCTCCTATGAGGCGTCATCTAACACTCGTTGAAGCTAACAGGCGATCTAATGTTGCTCGCTGCGCTCGCGAATTGTACGGTTCGCTCGCAGCTAGCTGAAGGCGTTGCCTGATGCGGGCCGACTTCTGCCCTCACCTTCAGTCGTCACAGGGAGATCGCCTTGTCGCACACCTACGTTCGCGCCTCGCGCATAGCCTTCGCGACGTGCTGTGGGGTCTTGGTCGGATGCTCGCAGCCAATCGTCACTTCAGATTCGGTAGTCGCCGCGAGCACGCTTGACTCTCTTCTCCGGAACACACCGGATAGTCGGCTACCACTCTCCCTTCGAGCACAGCTAGACGACGTCAGTGTCCAGCTGCGAGCGGGGGCAGTCCCGCCACGGGATTCGCTCTCCGTTAGCGCACTCGTCTCCTGGGCTGCCGTCGCAGCTGAGCGGAGAAGAGCAACCGATTCTGCGACCGCCGCTCTCGTCGCCCAGCGCGCCGCCGACTCCCGTGATCGACTCAGCCGCTACGCCGGATTCATCACCTCCGAGGCCGACAGCGTCGTGACGCTCATCGTCGCGCTCAACAAAGCGCCTAGCGGCGAAGCCCTTCAACGCACGCTTCCTGTGTTCGGATTGCTAATGACGAATATGGCCGACAACTTCGCTGCGCGAACGCCGCCAGCGGATCTGCAAACTGTACACTCGCAGCTCAGCACTGCCCTTCAGGGCATGGCGGGTGACATCGTGCGCGCCGGCAACTTGATGAATGTCAACTGCAACCAAGAGCGCTCCATGGGGATTGGGTGCGACGAGCTGCGCCTAAAGCTTGCCGGCGCGCAGCGCGCAATCGGCGCGATCGGCAGTGCCGACAACCAAGTAACGCAGTACCGTCTCGCACGGGCGCGAGCGGCAAGAATGCTGGCCGAGCACGGCGTAACATTGCCCGTCGCGCCATAGGGTGTAAGAGCAACACACAATGCCCAGATCTGCGAGGCACAGGCTAACGACGGTTGGTGCAGATGGCCGCGGTAGCGAAGCAGGTGGGCGGCCGCGCTCTGTCGTACCTTTCGGTACCGCGCGGCCGCCCACCTGCATTTTATGAAAGCGGCCACAGCACAACCTGACGTTATGCCGTCAGAAGGTCACTCCATGGCCATGCAGAGTCACGACAGCCGAGACATGGCGCTCGCGCAGCTGGAGACCGCGCTCCGGTTGTACTTCGAGCAGCATGACTACTATTCGGTCATCACACTCGCGGGCGCCGCGGACGAGATCTTCGGCAAACTTCTCATCGCAAAAGAACTCGACTCCTCCATCGAATCACTAAAGCGATCGGTGGCCACGATCCACAAGGTACTCACTGGCCAGGAGCTGGCTCCGTCAGCGGTGGTCGAGCGTGCCAATCGTGCCCGCAATGCACTTAAGCACTGGTCCCCGGCCCAGCCACCCATCGTGTTGTTCGACTCACTTGAAGAGTCGAAAGACATGCTCAATCGAGCCATCGACAATTACTGGGCACTCGAGGCGCGGCTATCTCCGGCAATGGAGCAGTTTCAGCGAGAATGTTTTGCCGCTCCGCAGTTGCCGTGAGCGGATAACCAAGGAGCGACTACTGATGCAACTGGAACATCGCGACATGCGGCAACTGAAACGCGTTGCCATCGCGCTCACGCTGATATTTCAGTCTGGCTGCCGCGGTAACGAGTTCACGTGGGCCTTTGCCCAGAACGCCGATGGGACGTTTCTGGGAAACGAGTTCTGCCGCGAGTCACTTGCCGAGTCGATCTATGCGCCTGAGAATCAAGGCAAGGTCGAACGGCAGGGAAGTTCAAACGTCTTCGTGTTTCGCGGGAGCATCGAGTCGTACACCGTGTACGCGTTTCGCACGCGGTCTGAGTGCGAGATCGTGCTAACGGGCATCAAGGCTAGACCGCAACCTTAGTGCGGCGGGTGCCGCGCCTGCGGCATAACGGCGGTTGGTGCAGATGGCCGTGCGAAGGAAGCGAGAGCGGGGCCGCCGCTCTGTGCGAAGACAGGTCTCGCGGCGGCCCCGCTCTCGCGGTTTATTGGAACGGCCACAGCACAACCTGACGTTATGCAGCAACCGGCTCACACGTGACGGGCGGTCCGACGCCCGTCACAGCGGCTCTGTAGCCCGAGTGTCAAGGTCGTCGAGAAGGTCGCATAGTGGCGCGATCCGCCACAATGGTAAGTTCTCGCCTGCTTGCGAAATCAGCCCGACGAGCGGATTAGCTTCGGCATCGACGAGAAAGACCGGCCCTCCGCTCGCCCCACCGAAATCCGTAATCTCAGGCGGCAGTGTTACTGTGCCGGCCTGGATCAGGTTGTCCCAGCTTATCTGCAGGTAAAACACCGTGTCGGACGAACTTTCAACTGGGAGCAGGAGATTGAGATCGCCATGGAGAATCTCCTCCCCATCAACCCGCAACAGTTTTGGGAAACCACACAGTATCACGTCGTCACCCTTGGCGACACGGGGCGGTGGCCAGAGCAGCTTTGGCCGATAGGGCACAGCCTTCAGACCTGAACGTCCCATCGGCGGAACCTCGATGAACCCGATGTCCCGCGTTGTATCCGCAAATACCAATCGAGGCGTTGCGATCGGCATATTGTCGCAGACAAGGACTACTTCTTGTCCGTCCTCCCGCAGGCGCCTGAACTCCTCGAGAACGTGCCACGCTGTCCCGATAACTGCACGCTGATTGGCGAACTCAATCAATACGCCTGACCCAGTGTTGAAGGACGTTTCTTTGTCGCCTTCTATCTTCGCGATGCGCACTGTTAACGCATGACTCCACGCTCTGAGTTGAGCGGCCTGAAAAAACACGTGGGCTTGCGTGTGTTTCGGATCAGCGGAGACGCGGCCGCGTATGCCCAGACCGTAGAGCCAACGAAGCCATGACGTCCATCGAGCCATGAGCAGCTCCTAGATTGCATTAGCGCGAGATGATCACCAAATCTACGCACCCGGCGCTTTCGGCATCTGAGCTTTTTTCAGAAGGTACTAACAGCTACTTTTTAGGTTCTCGCCCAAGCTGCATAACGAGCAGCAATCTGGGAGGAAGGAATTGATGTCGTTGTTGATATGACTGGGCTGGTGTCAAGGGGGCGTTCGGGGGCGTGTGCAATAATTGGCATCGATGAGATGACCGATGTCCAGCGAGACGAGAGTGAGAACAACACGGCGAACAACTAATCCTTGAGGTGGAAAACCGGAGGCGCCTGCGGCGGCTTCGACGATGAATCCTGCTGATATACGCCGATTGCGAAATCGCTTTCACAGAGCGGCAAGAACTGGATTCGTCCGGAGCAGGCTCATTCTAGGCACGGGGATTGGGTCGCGAAGAGCAACAGATCGACCTTACCGCATAACGCCCTCGAGCGTCCTCCAAATCGTGCCGCAAGCTGACCCTCCGGGTCCTCCACGTCAGGGACACGGCATTCGCATTAGTTCATTTTAGTTCATTGAAGACGTAGACGAGATCTGGGCTGCGGGAAGCTCCCGCATCACGGCCCAGAGAAAACCGACAAGCTCTCGCGCGACTGCCACGGCCGCGATCTGCGGCTGTTTCCGATACGCGAGGTGATTATAGAGCTTGTGCAGCCGGTGCTGCGCTTTCCATGCGTGGGTGATCACCGCCGCCGGCTGTCCCTGCTGACGCGCCTTGAGGTGCGTTCCCACCTGGGGCCGGTGGCGATAGCTCCACGCCGCCTGCACGAGCACGTGTCGGCAGTGGCTGTTGCCCGCCTTGGTAATCGAGCCTTTGCGTTCACGCGGGCCACTTGAGCTCTCGCGTGACACGAGGCCGAGATATGCCATCAGCTGCGTCGGCCGTTCGAAGCGCCGCCAATCCACGATCTCCGTCGCGAGCACCATCGCCGCGTGGAGCTGGAAGCCGCGGAAGCACTGGAGCCAACCGACCGCGGTCGCGTAGGCCGGCGACGTGGCGAGCTTGGTGATCACGCGATCGAGTTCGTCCCGCCGGTCGAGCTTGTAGTCCAGGAGCGAGAGGTACTCGCGGAACACCAGGGCATCCTCGGTCGCCAGCGGGGAGCTGACCGCCGCGAGAGTACGCAGCCACGCCAGGTGCTTCTGGGTCCAGTTGTCCCCGTCGCGATAGACGAACCCGCGGCGCGCGAGGAACTTGAGAATGTAGTGCCGCGACTTGAGCGTCTCGTGCTGGAAGGTCTCGCGGCAGCGGACGACGTCGCGGACGCGCTCCTCTGTGTCCGAGGGGACGCGCACCGCGGTGAGTTCACCGGCACGATGCAGTCGTGCGAGCTGCGCGGCGTCGTGCTTGTCATGCTTCCTTTGGACGCCGGGCTTGGTCGGGATGAGCGACGGGGCGATGACATCACAGATGACATCACATGCGTATCCCCACTCCCGCATCGCGCGGTGCAGGACATAACCCGCCCCACTCGCTTCGTAGCACGCGCTGAGCTCGCCCTGCTCGGCGAGCCGGTCGCAGTAGCGGCGGAGCTTCGCGAGATCGTTCGGCAGGCGGTCGAGGCGCGTCGGCGCGGGCGCGCCGTCAGGCAACACGGCGAGCGTGATCGAGTCCTTGTGCACATCCATTCCGAGGGTGATGATAGAGCGTGACATGGGTTGGTCCTCCACGAATGACTGCGACGGTTGCATGAGTCGCATGTGGCTCTGGCGACTCCGGTGAACACGAAGGAGCTAATCCACGTGAACGTCGGAGGGCCAGCCCAGTCATAATTTCTAG
>JAUSJA010000023.1 GCA_030647905.1 Gemmatimonadaceae bacterium
TTTGGACTCCCAGGCAATTCGTCGACCGATATCTGCTCGCGCGCTGACAGCTAACAAACGATTGCAGCAGTCAGCCGGTCTATCGTATGCGCGCTTCGCGCGCTTTTATTTGATTCGGCTGCAGCTGAATCGTAGGCGTTAGCCGGACCTGTCATGATTCCAGATGAGATCACACGTGCACACCTCAAGAGAGCTATCCCGCAGCTAGCGCTGCGTGGGTGGCCGGTGCGGCGCAGATCGACGCGATACGATCTAGTGGACGAGCTACACCGAGTGCCACCGAAGGAAGCCGTGCGTGAAGCCGCTACAGTCGCTGGTGTGCGGCTCGGGCGCTTCAGCGGCGGAGATGAGACAAACGAGTTTCTTCGCGATCGCGGCTTTGTGGTAGTCGGCAAGAACGATGTGCTACTGGGAGTCACCCCGGTGCAGGAAGCTGATGACCGCAGCTTTCCTGAGGGGGCGATCATCTTTAGGCTCCATCAAAGCCGCGAACGAAACGGGCGCGCGCCACTGGAGGCGAAGCGACAGCGCCTCGTCACAACGGGAGACCTTGCTTGCGACGTGTGCGGATTCTCTTTCGTACAAGCGTACGGCGCCCGTGGCGCGGGTTTCATCGAAGCGCATCATGATGAGCCGCTTTCACAAGTGAGGACTCGTGTGCGCACGCGGGTCGAGGATCTTGCGCTTGTCTGTTCCAACTGTCATCGAATGCTTCATCGCACACGTCCTTGGCTTCGTGCCCGCGAGCTGTGCGAGCTGCTTCGCCGTGAGCGAGATGCCAGCTAACGATGGTTAGCCTGACGAGACCGGCTCTCGCTCCCGAGTCGCTTGCGAGTTTCCGACACTCCTGACAGGTTACTCCAATGGCCGATCACACCGACATTCGCCCCGACGCCAAGCGCCTCGTCGACCAGCTTCCGGCCGACGCCAGCTGGGACGACCTCGCCTACGAGGTCTATGTGCGGCAGTCCATTGAGCTTGGCCTCGCCGACGCCGACGCTGGGCGCACGATTGACCACGACTCCGCGCTCGCACGAGTCCGCGCTCGGATTCGTCGCGCATCCTGATGCTGCCGCTCCGCTGGACGGAGCATGCCGTCACGCAACTCGAAGGCGTCGTCGACTACATCAGTGCCACTTCGCCCGTCTATGCCGAGGGGGTGGTGCTGCGCATCGACCAGCGATTGCAGCTAGCCCGAGTGCATCCCGAGATCGGCAAGCGAGTCCCGGAGAAGGACGACCCGACGATTCGTGAGCTGGTCGCGCCACCGTATCGCGTGTTCTACCGCCCACGCCCAGACTGCATCGAGGTGCTCGCCATCGTCCACGGGCGGCAGTCGTTGGCCGATGCCTTCTAGAATCCGGTGCGCCGCAGGCTAACGATGGTTGGTGCTGACACAGTCACGGTATGGTGGCGCCGGCTGCGCCGGCGCAATTTATGGAGTGTCTGCAGCACAACCTGACGTTAGATGGACGTAATCGGGCCACGCTAGCTATCTAGCACGGCATCCGTTATAATACATACCGTGATACGCTCCTTCGCGAACACGGCTTCCGAAGACCTGTTTAATGGCATCGATAGTCGCAGAGCTCGAGCCGCGTGTCCGACCGCTCTCTGGCCTGTTGTCCGGCGCAAACTAACGCAGCTCAATCGGGTTAGAGATCTTCGGGAACTTGCAGTGCCTCCAGACAATCGACTGGAGCGTCTGAAGGGAGATCGTAGCGGTCAACACAGTATCCGTATCAATGACCAGTACCGAGTCTGCTTCCGCTGGGAGGGGAGTCATGCCAACGAAGTCGAAATCACGGACTACCATTAAGCGCCCTATCGCTGTCAAGCCGCTTGTACGCCGTCGGCTTCCGACCAATCGCCCGCCTACCCATCCAGGCGAGATGCTATTGGAGGAGTTCCTTAAGCCGCTGGGCATTTCCCAATCTGCTTTCGCCATCCGCCTCGGCGTGTCGTTTCCCCGTCTCAATGAGATTATTCGCCAGAAGCGAAGTGTCACGCCGGATACAGCACTCCGATTCGCGCAGGTGACGGGAATGAGCGCAGACTTTTGGTTGGGACTACAGCTGGACTGGGATCTATGGCATGTCCTCCGATCAAAAGAAGCTGATCGGATCGCCAAACTTTCGCCGCTTTCGAAAGCGGGGTAGCCCGCGCGTTCGGCGCGCCGCCATCTAACGAAACGTTGCTGCTGTAGAAAAACTCCCTTTGGCGTTGTGCGCGAGCCCGTGAGATTGCGCGGATGCATTCGCGCGTCATCCGACGAAGAAAATCGATCGCTTGTATGTGACGCGGTCGCGTATGTCGCGTCGGGCCACGGTGCCGTTCGGCGCTTACCTACGCCGCATACCCATGATGGGCGAGCTTTTCGATGTTGTGGACCAGGCAGAAGAGCTTCCACTGCCCATCGACTTTGGTCTTCCCGCGCAGCGTGAAGCGATCGAGCCCTTTGTTGTAGCGCACGTTCGCAAACACTGGCTCCACCGTCGCAAAGCGCTGCCCGTAACGTGCCCGAGGATCAAAGCTTTGATCTTCGCAAACGCGCCCGAATTGCGATCGATGACAGTTTCCGGACTGTGAATTGTGCGAGTCGGAAGGAAATCACTGGATCCGAGGCGGTGATCACGCAGCTTGCCGCGTGAGTGAAGGCCAACCGAGGTCTTCGAGACGTCGCAGAAGCACACCTCGAGCGAGCTCGGAGTCACCCGAATGAGTCGACGCGGCAGTTCAGATCCAGGTGAGCGGTTTCGGGAGCATGTAGAGCGGTGGCGGCTGACGGCGGCGCCTCCGCTTCCTTTCGGCCCTCGCGGGTGCCCGCCGAACCGCTCAGGTTGTCAGGCAGCTGTCGCCGACGACAAGCCGTCGGCGCGCCACCGAAGCCCCTGCGGCTCTGGACTCACTTCTGCAAGCACCGGGCGGATGCCACTCACCGGCCCAGAAAAACTGCGCTCCACTTGAAACAGAAGCCTAGTAGGCGACCCGTTTTGCGTGCGCGTGCGAACCCTTGACACGGGTGCCCAATTGGTGAGCCTTCAATGGACCCGCGGAGGGCCTGATCCTTCATTGTTCGACGTCGCCATACTGCTCCCGCGCTGCCTGGGCCAACATACGCTCATACGACCGCCATCGTGATCGTCGCCTCCTCATGTACATCAGCGACGTTCGGATCGGCCCCCGACACAACGACCAGTGATGGGGCGCACAAATGTGCCAGGTCCACGCGACTACATTTACCGTCAGTATGGCTGAATGATGACTCATTCACTGCCGACTCGGAGTTACCGAGTCGGAGTGGCGAGCGCAAAACGAACATTCCTCGATCCCCTGCTCTCGATCATCTTTTTCGGAGGTCCAATGAAATTTGAAGGCCAGTCCATCCAGTGCTCGATGTTGGACGGAGGCATCGCCGAGTTGCGGTTCGACCTTCAGGGTGATTCCGTCAATAAATTCAACAAGGCAACCCTGGCCGAACTCGGCGAGGTGCTGGCCCTCATAAAAGCGGAGCCCGGCGTCAAAGGGCTTCTCGTGACCAGCGGCAAGGACTGCTTCATCGTCGGCGCCGACGTCACGGAGTTCATCGACTACTTCAAGAACACCGAAGATCAGCTCGTCGCGTGGATTCTCGAGGTGCACAAGCTCTTCTGCACCGTCGAGGATTTCGGCTTCCCCTCGGTGACGGCGATCAACGGCTTCGCCCTCGGCGGCGGCCTCGAGTTCGCCCTCACCACGAGTTACCGCGTGATGTCCACGGACACCCGCATCGGGTTTCCCGAGACCAAGCTCGGTATCTTCCCGGGCTGGGGCGGCACGGTGCGCAGCTCCCGCCTTACAGGGGCCGACAACGCCATCGAGTGGATCGCCGGAGGTGAGCAGTATGCCGCCGACGTGGCTCTCAAGACCGGCATGGTGGACGCGGTGGTCGCCCCCGACAAAGTACGCGAGGGCGCTCTGCACCTGCTCGGACAGGCAATCGCCGGGAAACGCGACTGGAAGGCACGCAGGCTCGAGAAGATCTCCCCTCTCAAACTCAATCCCACCGAAACGATGATGGCGTTCGAGACCGCGAAGGGCTTCGTCGCCGGCAAGGCCGGGCCTAACTACCCCTCTCCGGTCGCGGCAATCACCGCGATGCAGCAGGGCGCCGGCCGCGGCCGCGACGATGCGATCAAGATCGAGGCCACGGCGTTCGCCAGGATGGCGAAGACTCCCACCGCAGCCAACCTCGTGACCATCTTCCTCGGCGATCAGTTCGTCGGGAAAGTCGCCAAGACGATGGCCAAGACGGCTCCAAAGGTGGAGTCGGCCGCCGTCCTCGGCGCAGGAATCATGGGCGGCGGCATCGCCTACCAGTCGGCTTCCAGGGGCACCCCGATCGTCATGAAGGACATCGCGGAGAAGGCGATCGACCTGGGGCTGTCCGAAGCGCGGAAGCTCCTGGCGAAGCGGGTCGAGCGCGGCAAGATGACCGCGGACGAAATGGCCGAGGTGTTCACCCGCATCCGTCCGACGCTTTCCTTCGGCGACTTCAAGGGAGTCGACATCGTCGTCGAGGCAGTCGTGGAGAACGAGAAGGTCAAGAAGTCGGTCCTTGCCGAAGTCGAAGGCCAGGTCAAAGAGGATGCGATCCTCGCCAGCAACACCTCAACGATCTCCATCACGCGCCTCGCCGAGGGGCTCAAGCGCCCCGAGAACTTCTGCGGCATGCACTTCTTCAATCCGGTGCACAAGATGCCGCTCGTCGAAGTTATCCGCGGCGCGAAGTCTGGCGACCGCGCCGTTGCGACGACCGTGAGCTACGCGCTCGCGATGGGCAAGACACCGATCGTCGTGAACGACTGCCCCGGCTTCCTCGTCAATCGAGTCCTCTTCCCCTACTTCGCGGGCTTCATGATGCTCGTCAACGAAGGGGTCGACTTCCAGAAGATCGACAAGGTCATGGAGAAGTTCGGCTGGCCGATGGGCCCCGCCTACCTGCTCGACGTGGTCGGCATCGACACCGGCCATCACGCCAACGCCGTCATGGCGCAGGGCTTCCCCGACCGGATGGCTTCCACCGAGAAGACCGCTCTCGGAATGATGTTCGAGGCCGGACGTTTCGGCCAGAAGAACGGCAAGGGCTTCTACTCCTACGTGCCTGACAAGAAGGGCGTGCCGAAGAAGACGGTCGATCCGGAGGTCCAGGGAATCCTCAAGCCGCTGGTCCGCGTCGACAACAGCGCCTCGATAACCGACCAGGACATCATCGACCGCATGATGCTCCCGCTTCTCATCGAGTGCTCGCGCTGCCTCGAGGACAAGATCGTCAACACTCCCGTCGAGGTGGACATCGCACTGATTTACGGTCTGGGCTTCCCGCCGTTCCGGGGCGGCCCGTTCCGCTACGCCGACGCCGTCGGACTCAAGGCCCTCTGCGAGAAGGCCGCCAAGTTCGCTTCCCTCGGGAAGCTCTACGAACCCACCGCCAGGATGGTCCAGCTTGCTGAAGCCGGTGCCACCTACCACGAAGCGAGGTAAGCGATGAAAGACGTCGTCGTAGTTGATGCCGTTCGCACTCCGATGGGCCGCTCCAAGGGCGGCATGTTCCGGAACGTCCGCGCTGAAAACCTCTCGGCAGCGATGATCACCGCGCTGCTCGATCGCAATCCCAAGGTCGATCCCAACGAGATCGAGGACGTGATCTGGGGTTGCGTGCAGCAGACTCTCGAGCAGGGGTTCAACATCGCGCGCTTCGCGTCGCTGATGACGAGGATTCCACACACTGCAAGCGCCCAGACGATCAACCGCCTCTGCGGCTCCTCGATGAGCGCGCTGCACACGGCGGCGATGTCGATCATGACGGGCAACGGCGAGGTGTTCATGGTCGGAGGCGTGGAACACATGGGCCACCTGCCCATGACGCACGGTCTCGACCCCAACCCAACCACGAGTAAGTACACCGCCAAGGCAGCGGGCATGATGGGCATCACGGCCGAGGTCCTCGCGAAGATGCATGGCATCAGCCGGGCCGCTCAGGACCAATTCGCCCTCCGGTCCCACCAGAAGGCCCACGCGGCCAGGGCGGAGGGGCGCTTCAAAGACGAGATCGTGCCAATGGAAGGTCACGACGAGAACGGTTTCTCGGTGCTGTACGACTACGACGAGGTCATCCGCGAAGACACCAGCATCGAGGGCCTAACGGCCCTCAAACCGGCCTTCGATCCCAAGAACGGCACGGTGACCGCGGGCAACTCCTCGGCCATCTCGGACGGCGCGGCGGCCCTCCTTGTGATGTCTCTGGATCGCGCCAAGGCCCTCGGCCTACAGCCCATGGCCAAGGTCAAGGCCATGGCTACCGCCGGCGTCGATCCGTCCCTCATGGGCTACGGTCCAGTGCCGGCCGTGAAGAAGGCTCTGGCCCGCGCCCAGATGAAGCTCCAGGACATCGAGCTCTGGGAGCTCAACGAAGCCTTCGCGGCCCAGTCCCTCCCCGTGCTCAAGGACCTGCAGTTGCGGGACCACGTCGAGAAGAAGGTCAACCTCAACGGCGGCGCAATCGCCCTCGGCCACCCGTTAGGCTGCTCCGGGGCGCGTATCACGACGACCTTGCTCCATCTGATGAAGTCCGGAGACCACCAAACCGGCATCGCCACCATGTGCATCGGCCTCGGTCAGGGCATCGCCACTGTCTTCGAACGGGTCTAGCGATCCCCCTTTACGACTTTACTGATTTCCCATTGGAGGCACTATGGCCCAGATTCTAGCGGACCGCAGAGATATCGATTTCGTCCTTCACGAACAGTTGAAGGTCGAAGGTCTCGCCAAGCATGAGCGCTTTTCCGAATTCAACCGGAAGGCCATCGACCTGATCGTCTCCGAGGCCCGGAACCTCGCCGTGAAGGAGATCCTACCCACCCAGATCGACGGCGACCGAATCGGCGTCCACTTCGAGAACGGGAACGTGACGGTCCCCGAATCATTCCACAAGGCCTGGAAGGCTCTCCGGGACGGCGAGTGGCTGGCCATGACCGAGGACCCCGAGTGGGGCGGGCAGGGCATGCCCCGCACCGTGGCCTCGGCTGCCACCGATTTCCTCATGTCGGCGAGTTTCGCCTTCCTGATGTACGCGAACCTCTCCCATGGCGCCGGAAAGCTCATCGAAACCTTTGGATCCGACCGGCAGAAGAAGCTCTTCCTGAAGAAGCTGTTCTCGGGGGAGTGGACGGGCACCATGCTGCTCACCGAACCCGAGGCGGGCTCCGATGTCGGAGCCCTCACCACCACCGCCACCCCGAACCCGGACGGCACCTACTCCATCACAGGCAACAAGATCTTCATCTCCAGCGGCGAGCACGACCTGACCAGCAACATCATCCATCCCGTGCTGGCGCGCATCGAAGGCGCTCCCGCCGGCACCGCCGGGATCTCCCTCTTCATCGTTCCCAAGATCTGGGTCAACGACGACGGCAGCCTGGGCGAGCCCAACGACGTGGTCTGCACCGGGATCGAAGAGAAGATGGGCATTCACGGCAACACCACGGCCTCGCTGGCCCTCGGCAGCAAAGGCAGGTGCCGGGGCACCCTCATCGGAGAGGCCAACAAGGGCATGCGTGCCATGTTCAAGTTGATGAACGACGCCCGGCTGGTAGTGGGCAACCAGGCTCTGGCCTGCGCCAGCCCCTCGTACATGTATGCGGTCAACTATGCCCGTACACGGATCCAGGGTCGCCATCTGCTCAAAACGATGGACAAGGACGCCCCCGGCGTGCCGATAATCCAGCACCCCGACGTGCGTCGGATGCTGATGATCATGAAGGTCTACGTGGAGAGCCTGCGGAGCCTCTCCTACTACATCGCCTTCTGCTTTGACAGCATTGCGACATCCTCCGATCCCGAGGAGAAGACCCGGCTCCAGGACATCGTCGATTTCCTGATTCCCGTCGCCAAGGCCTACACCTCGGAGCGCTGCTTCGACGTCTGCAGCCTGGGCGTCCAGGTCTACGGCGGGTACGGTTACATCAAGGAATACCCGATGGAGCAGTTGCTGCGCGACTGCCGCATCACCCCGATCTACGAAGGGACCAACGGCATCCAGGCCATGGACCTCCTCTTCCGCAAGCTTGGCCAGAACGGAGGAAGGCCCATCATCGACGTCGGCGACGAGATCCGCCGCAGTGTCGCTGCCGCCGCCGAAGTGGATCGCACCGCCCCCATGGCTGACAAGATGGAACAGGCTCTCGTCCGGCTCGAAGAGGTCGCCAGGAACATGGGCATGACCGCCATGTACGGCAACCTGCTCGGCGCCGCTGCCCATGCCCACCCCTTCCTGGAAGTGTGTGGCGACGTGATCGTGGGATGGATGCTCCTGTGGCGTGCGAGGATCGCCGCGGAAGCGCTGGCCGCCGGAGCCAAGGAGAAGGACGTCGCATTCTACGACGGGCAGATCAAGAGCTCCGAGTTCTACACGCAGGTCATGCTTCCAGTGGCCCTTGGAAGGATGGAAGCGATTTTGTCAGGCAGCAGCGTCGTCGTCGACATTTCTGAGGATGCCTTCGGGGGCAAGTAACTTCCAGAGCTTCGGTGGAGAACGCCATGGCCCACGAGCCCTTTTCTCCCGCGACAGCCATGCTGGCGGGGATGCCCGCGATGGTGCTGTTCCTGCTGATACCGCTGGTGGGGCTGGCCTGCTTCGCCTGGATCATGGCGCGCCGTATCGCGCCTCTGCTCCGGGCCGCTCCGGATCCCCGTCTGCATCGGATTCCGGAACGGATCCTGCTCGTCCTCAAGATTTGGCTCGCCCAATGGCGCCAACCGCGCTACATGCTGGCCGGGGTACTCCACATCGTCGTCTTTTTCGGGTTTCTCATCCTGGCGGCCCGCTCCACCCAGATGGTGGTGTTAGGCTTCGTGGATGGTTTCGTCCTGCCCGGCTTCAGCGGCGCCTTGGGTGCGATCTACAACGTCGTCAAGGATGTCGCCGGCACCGCAGTCTTCCTCGCCGTGGTGATCCTCGCCGTGCGCCGCGCCTTCTTCAAGCCCGCGCGGTACGCCGTCCCGGAGAAACTGGGCAAGGACCACACGCCTGAAGCGTTGTTCGTTCTCGGGCTCATCGCCACTCTGATGATCTCCGAAAGCCTGTTCGAGGCGAGCCTCCTCGCCGCACAGGGCGAAGGCGCGACCTCCGCCACCGTCCTTACCCTGACTTGGGGCTTTGGGCGGATGCTGTCAGGCGTGCAGGTATCGACGCTGGCCGCCATCAATCTGGCGGCCTATGTCATTCACGATCTGACTTTCTTCTTTTTCCTCTGCTTCCTCCCGTTCGGCAAGCACTTCCACGTCATCACGTCGCTCTTCAACGTCTTCTTCATGCGGCTCGAGACCGGCAACGTCAAGCCGGTGGTCCACGGCATCTCGGATGCGCAGCTGGACGACCTGAAATCCTTCGGGGTGAAGAAATTCGAGGACTTCACCTGGAAGCACATGCTGGACTTCTACAGCTGTGTCGACTGCGGCCGCTGCACGGATCGCTGTCCCGCCAACGCCGTCAAGAGACCCCTCTCTCCGCGGTTCATCAGCATCAAGGCTCGCGACTACGCGTTCGAGCACTATCCGCTGTTAGGCAAACCGACGACCGAGCACCCTCCGCTCATCGGCGGGATCTACAGCGAGGACGAGATCTGGTCGTGCACCACCTGCGGCGCCTGCGAGGAGGAATGCCCCGTCGGCATCGAGTACATCGACAAGATAGTGGACCTGCGGCGGGGGATGGTCGACGACGGCATGGTGCCCCAGTCCCTCCAGAAGCCCATGAGCGCCCTCGGAAAGCGGGGCAATCCCTGGGGCAAGCTGGAGAAGAAGCGCGCCGAATGGACCGCGGGTGTCGGGGAAGGCGTGGCGGTGAAGCTCGTCG
Organism: Gemmatimonadaceae bacterium; assembly: GCA_030647905.1. NCBI lineage: Bacteria > Pseudomonadati > Gemmatimonadota > Gemmatimonadia > Gemmatimonadales > Gemmatimonadaceae > Gemmatimonadaceae bacterium. Next base: position 9,896 of record JAUSJA010000023.1, read on the forward strand.
AGAAGGGCGACACCGCCGAGACCCTCTATTTCGTGGACAGCATCACCTCCTACGACGACCGCATGCAGAAGATCGCCCAGGCCACGGCCCGGATCCTGACCCAGTCGGGTGTGGACTTCGTGGTGATCGGCAAGGACGAGAAGGACAGCGGGCACGATGTTAGGCGCTTCGGCGAGGAGATGCTCTTCCAGAGCCTGAAGGAACAGAACACCGAGGCCATCAAGGCATCGGAAGCCCACAGGATCGTCGTCAACGATCCCCACGCCCTGAACGCACTCAAGAACGACTATGCAGACATGCCGCCGGTGCAGCACGTGAGCGAGGTGATCGCAGCGGGCATCAAGAGCGGGAAGCTCAAGCTCAAGCCCCTGGCCGACAGCTCCAAGACCTACACCTACCATGACCCTTGCTACCTGGGCCGCCACAACGGCACCTACGATGCCCCGCGCGAGGCCATCGATGGCATTCCCGGACTCAAGCGGGTCGAAATGAAAGGCAACTGCCAGGACCGGTCCTTCTGCTGCGGGGGCGGCGGCCTCATGCTCTTCTACGAGCCCGAAGAGGAGCAGCGCATGGGCGTGGTGCGGGTGGAGCAGGCCCGACAGGCCGGCGCGGATGTCATCGTGACCGCCTGTCCCTACTGCCTAACCAACATCGAGGACGCCATCAAGGTGGCCGGACTGGAAGGCAAGATGGAAGCCCTTGACCTTGTCGAGCTGGTGGACGGCCAGCTTCAAGACTGACGTTTTGTGAGGAGTTCGATATGGAAATCCTGGTGTGTGTCAAACGCGTGCCCGACTCCGCAGAGAACGAAATCAGCGTGGGCCCGGAAGGGGCGGATATCCGGCGCGAGGACCTCGTCTACTCGGTCAACGAGTGGGACAACTACGCAGTGGAAGAAGCCATCCAGATCGTGGAGCGTGTGGGCGGAAACGTCACGGTCGTCTCCGTGGGCGATACGGACGCCGAAGAGGTGGTGCGCCGGGAGATGGCCATGGGGGCCGCCCAGGGACTCCTCCTGACGGATGACGCCTTTCCGGGCTCAGATGGCCTGGGGATCGCGACCATCCTCAAGGCCGCCGCCCGGAAAGGGCAGTACGATCTGATCCTCACGGGAGCCCAGGCCGATGACGGCGCAGCCCAGGTGGGCGGCATGCTGGCGGCGTTGCTGGATTGGCCCTACGCCTCCCTGGTCAACCGCATCGAGGTGAAGGATGGTCAGTCCCTCCGCATCGGCCGGGAAATCGACGGCGGAAACCAGGAGATCAGCGACATCGAGCTCCCCTGCGTTCTTTCCATCCAGACCGGCATCAACGAGCCTCGCTATGTAGGCATCCGGGGCATCCGCAAGGTGGCTTCCGTGGAGATCCCGGTCCTGGACGCCGCGGCCCTGGGCCTCGCGCCTAACGCGGTCGGACTGGCGGGCGCCAAGGTCAAGCGCGTGGACTACTTCGTTTCGCAGGTGGGCGTGAGCGCCGAGATGCTCGAGGGAAGTACGGAGGAGCTCGCCAGCAAGCTGGTGGATCTCCTGAAGGCCAAGGGAGGGATCAAGTAATGGACGCCAGGATCTTCGTTTTCGTCGCCCACCAGGATGGCAAGGCGGACGATTCCGCCCTCGAACTGGCCACCGCCGCCCATACCCTGTTTCCCGGCTGCACCCCTGTCGCCCTCGTCGCGGGTTCCGGCGTGGACGCGGTGTGCCAGGAAGTGGCCGCGTCCTTCGGAGAGGTCTGGAGATTCGACCAGGCCGCATTGGCCTATCCCAACGCCGAACTGCTGCGGCCGCTCCTGATCAAGGTGCTTCCCGCCGGGGCCATGCTGCTCCTTCCCCACAACACGTTCGGCCTGGATCTTGGGCCGGGGCTCTCGGTGAAGCTCGGGGCCACCTACGTGCCCGACGTAGTGGGCGTGGAAGGTCTGTTAGGCACGACCCTGAAGGTCGTGCGTCAGGAGTTCGCCGGCCAGGTGAGTGCTCACGTCCACTGCGACATCGCCAGCGGCGCGGTGATCACCGTGCGTTCCGGCGCCTTCCGGCCCGCCGACTCCCGACCCGTCGCAGGGCAAACGATGGATCGGTCAGCGGACGCCGAAGGGCTCACCGCTCGCCGGAAGTTCGTGGAATTGATCCAGGCGGAAGCTGGGGACATCGACATCACCCGCCAAGACGTGCTCGTGTCCGTGGGCCGGGGCATCGGCGACAAGGAGAACATCGCCCTGGTGGAGGAGCTCGCCGAGGCCATGGGCGCCGCCTTATGCTGCTCCCGTCCCATCGTCGATGCCAAGTGGCTGGACAAGCCGCGGCAGGTCGGCACCTCGGGGAAGACCGTCAAACCAAAGGTCTATCTCGCGTTAGGCATCAGTGGATCGTTCCAGCATCTCGGCGGCATCAAGGGCAATCCCTTCCTGCTGGCTGTCAACAAGAACCCCAAGGCCCCCATCTTCCAGGCCGCGAGCGTGGGCGTGGTGGCGGACCTGCTCGAGCTGGTGCCGGCGCTGACGGAGAAGATCAAGAAAAGCCGGTAGAGGGAAGCACACGCCCGATCCGGCGAGTCGTTGAGAACCCTCCAAACAAGCTAAGTCGTTGTGCTACATAGTGGAGCGTACAGGGATCGAACCTGCGACCTCCTGGTTGCAAACCAGGCGCTCTCCCAGCTGAGCTAACGCCCCAAGTCTTCAAATATAAACAACCGCGGGCGCCCTCAACTACTCGTGCGCGGGAAGCGGCTCCATCGTCTTCGGGTTCACCGGAACCTGCACCTCGTCCCGAAATGGCGACGTCATCAGCGTCACGCGCATGCGCGGGAACGCGTCCATGAACGACATGTAGCAGAAGCCCCAGATACCGAGGAAACCGAGCGTCACGCCGATCTCCCAGAGGCCGAGCGGCACGTCGGCAGACGCGTGGTAGATGGACGGATAGATCTCGAGATATCTGTGGAACCACAGGCCGAACACGGTGAATCCCGCAAACAGCGCCATCGTCGGGAGGTACACCTTCGCGGCGCGCGACATGAGACCGAAGAACGGTCCGAACATCAGCGTCACCGCAGTCAGCGTCCAGGGAAGCCACGGCTGAATGAGACGGAGGCGCGCCCAGTGCGTCTCCTCTCCCAGGTTGCCGTACCATATCACGAGATACTGGCCGAACGTGAGGTAGCCCCAGAACGCGGTGAACGCGAAGCAGAGCTTTCCGAGATCGTGGAAATGCTTCTCCGTAATGAGATCGTAGCGGTCGAGATACTTCCGCCACGCCATCGTCAGAATCGTGAAGCTTGCCAGCGCGGCGACCCATCCGCCCATGAACACCCACCAACCGTACATCGTGCTCTGAAAGTGGGGATCGAGCGACATCGAAAGGTCCCACGAAAGCACGATCCACCCGAATGCGAACGCGAATCCGAGGAATACGGCGAGCCGCCCCTGGAGCGAGTGCGTGGAGTGGATCTCGCGACGCTCGTCCTGGAACCCGCGCCGCATGCGCTCGCGAAGCCCCTTCGCCCACCCTGCCCCGGCCTCGGGAGAGTGACCGACATCGAGACGCACGGTCGTGTATATGTACCACGCGCTGAGCGCGAGAATTATTCCGAACGCGATCAGCACGCGCGGAATGAAAAACCCGACGTTCAGGTAGATCTGCTTTTCCCTCACGTGAAGCGCTTCGTGCGTCCACGGGAAGATGTGGTTTCTTCCGAGGATGATGAGAATAAGCAGCAGGAAGGCAACCGGGAGGAACGCAACGTACCCCTCGAGCAGCCGGATGATGGAGCGTGACCATCGCGCGGTCGTGATCCGCTGCACCGCAACGAACATCACACCCGCCGACGAGATCGTCGTGAAGTAGAGCCAGTTCACGAGCAGCGCCTGCCACACCCGGTCCACACCCATGAACGCGCCGGCCACGAACACGAGCAGGCCGATCAGCCCGAGCGCGACGCAGATGGTGTAGAGGGACCGCGGCAGTGGGCGCGATGTGCCGGCGAGAACTTCATCGCGGGTCGGCACGTGGATGTGTTCGTGACTCACTGTCTGTTCTCCCCGGTCGATGGAATTCCTGTCACCGCTCCGACGATCCGTCCACGCGGATTCACGAACGGCGCGGGGCGTGTCGGTGCGGTGCGCGTGACGCCGGGAAGCTTGTCGCCGGTGACGCCGGGCGCGGCAAGCGGGCCCGTTTCCACTTTTCGTCCGAGCGACCCCTGCAATCCCCTGAGGTAATTCACGACATCCCAGCGGTCTGGCTCTTCGATCCTGTTGTAAGGTGGCATGAGGCCGCGCCCGTTGCGGATTATGCCGAAGATGTATCCGTCAGTCCGCGCCTTCGTGACATCGGTCATGAGGTTGATGCCCGGCATGCCGAACTTCGTCGTCGGCCCATCGCCCATTCCCGCATCGCCATGACACGCGGCGCAGTTGATCTGGAAATACTTCCGCCCGTTCACCAGCGACGCATCTGTCACCGGGTGCGGATTCCGGATTCCCGCCATCGAGTCTATGGTGGCGGGAAGCTGCGCGTACGATACCTGGAAGCCAGCGACGGCCATGCCGTTCACCGGCACGGAGTACTGCGGATTGCCGCGCGACGGAGTGAGACTGTCCTTCACCGGCTCCCACGTCCATAGCGACGGCTGCCGCTTGAAGTCGGTGAACCATTCGCAGCCGGTCGCGCCGAGCAGCACCGGCGCGAGCATCAGGATTCCGCGAAGCCTAGCGCTCACCGCGCACCTCCACGGCTCCGTGATTTCTGAGAAGCAACTCGGCCGCTGAAGCGCGCTCGGGCGGACACTCCACCCAGATGCCGTAATCGCCGCCGCTGAATCTCGCGTCGTATCCAACCGTCATCGTCAGCCGCGGAACACGCGAGTTGATCAGCAGTCCGAGCACGGTTGCGAGCGCACCGAAGAGCACCATCACCTCGAAACCGAAAATCGTGTACGGCACCCAGGAAGCGACGGCCTTTCCGCCGACGACGAGGGGCCAGTAATCGGATGCCCAGATCGCGATCCAGTAGCCGCATGTCGCGCCTAACAGCCCGCCAATCAGCGTGAATCGTCGCACCGGGCTCGGGCCGGCATCGATCGCGTGCTCCAGCTCGTGTCGCGGAGTCGGCGAATACACCGTCACCTCTCCGATCTTCTCCTTCTTCAGCGCTTCGATCGCGTCCACCGCGGAATCGAGGTGCCGGAATGCTCCAATGACTCCAGACATCAGGCGTCCTCCCCGGGAGTCGCGGGCTCGAACTCGAGGTGACGCCCGGCGCTGTCTATTCCGTGGTCATGCTGCTGCCTCAGCTTCGGAGGAATGATTTCCTTCACCTCGGCGATGGCGATCACCGGCAGCTGCTTGATGAACAGCAGGAACCACATCGAGAACCAGCCGAAGCTTCCGCAGAGGATCGCGTAGTCACACCACGTCGGCATGTAGCCCGTCCACTGCCATGGCTCGAACTCGTGCGTCTGCGAAGGCACGACGATGACGAACCGCTCGAACCACATGCCGATGTTGATCGTGAGCGACAGGATGAACAGCCACGTGGGATTGCGGCGCAGGCTCTGTTTGAAGAGCGAGAGCGGCAGAACCATGTTGCACGTGTAGAGAATCGCCGACGCCCACCACCACTGGCCCCAGATGCGCTCGGCGAAGAAGGCCTGCTCGACCTCGTTGCCGCTGTACCACGCAACGAACCACTCCGTCATGTACGCGCATCCAACGAGGAGCGACGTGAAAAGGCAGAGCTTGGCGGCCGCGTCGAGATGGTTGATCGTCACGTAATGCCTGAGGCCGAACCACTTCCGGAGCGGGATGATGATCGTGAAGACCATCCCGATGCCGGAGAAGATGGCGCCGGCGACGAAGTAAGGCGGGAAGATCGTCGTGTGCCATCCGGGTGTCAGCGCCATCGCGAAGTCGAACGACACGACTGAGTGCACCGAGATCACGAGCGGTGTCGACAACGCCGCGAGGAACAGGTACGCCCGTGCGAAATGGCGCCATTCACGGTCCGAGTTCCGCCAGCCGAGCGAGAGAACGCCGTAGATGCGCCTGCGGATCGGGTTCTTCTCGCGATCGCGCAGCACCGCGATGTCGGGGATCAATCCGACGTACAGGAACGTGGACGACACCGTGAGGTACGTGAGAATCGCGAACACGTCCCACACCAGCGGACTCTTGAACTGCGGCCAGAGGTACCGCCAGTTGGGATACGGAATGAGCCAGAAGAACTTCCACGGACGGCCCATGTGGAGAATCGGGAACAGTCCCGCCGTCATCACGGCGAACACCGTCATCGCTTCGGCGCACCTGTAGATCGTCGTTCGGAATCCGGCGCGGAACAGATACAGAATCGCGGAGATGAGCGTGCCCGCGTGTCCGATACCGACCCAGAACACGAAGGTGATGATGTACACGCCCCACATCACCGGCGGGTTGTAGCCCGCTACGCCGGTGCCTTCGTAGATCTGGTACATCCAGGCGGCAACGCCGATGATGACAAACAGGATCGCGACGCCGAGTCCGATGAACCACGCCGCCGTCGGATGCAGCGTGCCGGTGATCTCGCGATCGACCTGCTCGTAGTCCTTTACGGCGGGAAGCGGTACGTCAGCCGTCGCGATATTGGGACGCCTGGGCTCGTCCTGCCCGAGGGGTCTGGCCATGGTCGCCATCAGTGACCCCCTTCCGCCGCTGCCGCGGGAGCCGCTGACGCCGCTCCTGCGCCGGGATGATTCACTTTCTTCAGATAGACCACTGCGGTGAATGTGTTGAGTTCTTCGAAGACATGGTACGCGCGCTCGTCCTTCACGAGACTCGCCACCGCCCATCGCTCGTCGGCTGCGTCACCGAACGTGATCGCGCGCGACGGGCACGCCTCGGCGCACGCGGTCGTGAATTCGTCCGGCTCGACGCCGCGGTGCTCGAGCGCCGCACGATTCTCCGTGTCGCGAATTCGCTGCACGCAGAACGTACACTTCTCCATCACGCCCTTGCCGCGGACGGTGACGTCGGGATTCAGCTGCCAGTTCAACGGCTCGGGGAACGCGTACTGAGCCCGCTCAGGCTCGCCGTATCCGAACCACGTGTAGTAGCGGACCTTGTACGGGCAGTTGTTGGAGCAATAGCGCGTTCCGACACAGCGGTTGTAGACCTGCACGTTGAGTCCGTCCGGCGAATGGTACGTCGCGTACACGGGACACACCGGCTCGCACGGGGCGTTGCCGCAATGCTGGCACAGCATCGGGACGAAGCGTGTGTCGAAATCGGCGCTCCCATCTTCCCCGCCCTCGAAGTATCTCTCGAGACGGAGCCACGCCATCTCACGGCTGCGCGTGATGTTCGAGCCAAAGCCTGTTCTGTCGGGGAGGAAGCGTGGTCCCTGCCAGTCGGCGCCGACGGTCGGAATGTTGTTCTCCGCGTAGCACGCGATGACGCAGGCCGAGCAGCCGGTGCAGCGGGCAAGATCGATCGCCATCGCCCACCGGCGCTTCGCCATTCCGCTCCAGTGGTTGGGATCGTACATCCCCTTTTCTATCGACTTGAGCGCCGGACCGCCGAGCTCGCCCTGCGCATCGTAGGCCGTCGGCGCGCGAAGCCCGGGGAGGAATTCATGGCTGGCGTCACCCGGAAATTCGGGCTCCGCTCGGTGAGCGGCTTCGGCGCCGTGCTCTCCGGCAGCGGCGCCAAGATCGGCGACCATGATGGCCTGTCCGATTCCGCGGCCATGCTGGCGCGCCGAGCCTTCGGTCGTCACGAGGCGCGAGAACTCGCCATCCTTCGTTAACTTCGCCTTCGCCGAGCCAAGAGCGACCGCCCCGGATAGATCCTCCGAATACGGAAGCAGATCGAATGCGTTCTGACCCGCCTTCGCATAACGTCCCGCGGCAGCGGAGTGTCCGCGCCCGGCGGCTACCGCTACCGTGTCTGGACGAATCCCGAGATAGACGTACACGGGAAGTGAGAGTCGTCCAGCAGACGTCTCGACCGTCACGTGATCGCCGTTCTCGACGCCGAGGCGCCTGGCGGTGGACGGGTGAATCTCCGCCACCGTCTGCCACGCGATCTTGGTGACCGGATCAGGCAGCTCCTGAAGCCATGGCTTGTTGGCGCCGTCGCCGGTGCCGAGCACCGGATGCGGATACACATGGAGGAAGAAGTCACCATTCGACGCAGCGGCGGCGACTGGCGGCGGAACCACGCGGGGCGTGGCGCCACTCGACGTCGAACCGCTCGCCATTCCTCCGGGCAGCGCCGCCGCAAGACCGGCCGCACCACCGGGGAATTTCGAAATCAGCGTCGACCTGTAATCGGGTGAGCTGCTCGCCTGGACGCCGCTCTTCGATACCGCGATAATGACATCGGCGGTCGCGCGCGTGTCGAACACCGGATCCATCGTCGGCTGCTGCAGCGACAGCGTTCCACGAACCGGCTCGGCGTCGCCCCAGCTCTCGAGCGAGTGGTTGTCGGGAAGGACGAGGTCGGCCATCGCGCTCGTCTCGTCGGGGATCGACGAGAAGCTCACCTTGAACGGAACTTTCGCCATCGCCGCCGCGAAGCCGGACGATTTCGGCATGGTGTACGCGGGATTGACTCCGCGGACCATGAGAAGAGGAACCGAGCCGGCCTGCATCCGCTGCGCGAGCGCGCGGAGCTGCGACGGCGAATCAATTCCCTCGAAGCTGTTGATTGCGTCAGCCGTCTTGATCGTGACGCCGGTATTGCCTTGCGCCTGATTCAGCGCGTTCGCGGCGAGGCAGAGCTCGATGCCGCGCGGCGAGCCGCCGCCTGCAACAACCATGTTCGGCTTAGTCGCGGAGAATTCGGCCTGCAATGCTGCCAACACCTTTGACGCGACGCCACTTTCCTGGGCGGCCTGCTGCGGCGTGACCGAGCCGGCCAGCATCTGAACGATGGCCAGCTCGGAGCCGGGGCGCGCATCAATCCACTGGTCAGCGTTGAGACCGGTGAGAGTGCGGCGCGGGCCGACATATACCAGGCGGGGTGCGCCTTTGAGCCTGGCGCGCGCATCGGCGAAATCGAGCTGCTGCGGAACGCTGGCTCCCCATCCGTCGAGGAAGTCCGCGCCGAACGACACGATCAGCTTCGTTACGGAGAAGTCGAGGCGCGGCCACGCCACTCCGTACGACTGCTTGTTGGCGGACACCGCCGCGAAATCCACATCCGGATCCATGCTCAGGGCCGAGGGCATCCCCATGCTGCCGAGCCAGCCGTTGAGAAATCCGGGAAAGCTTCCCGACTCGTGGCGGTTGACGAACACCGCGTTCGCAGCATTGCCCCTCACCTCGGCCAGCTTCTGGCCGAAGAGCTTCAACGCTTCGTCCCAGGTAGTCGGCTCGAGGCGGCCGTTGCGGCGCACCATCGGACCGCGATAGCGGTCAGGGTTGTACAGACCCTGCAGCGCCGCCTGTCCGCGGGCGCAAAGGGCGCCGCGATTGAGCGGGTGCGCGGGATTGCCTTCCAGCTTGATTGCGCGCCCGTCCCTGGTTTCGGCGATCACGCCACATCCGGTGGAGCATTCGCGGCAGGTCGTGGCATAGTAGGTGGAGACGCCGGGGACGGTCTCGTCCGGCGACACCAGATACGGTATGAGCTTTTCGATCTTCTCGGACGTGCATCCGATCATGGTCGTCGCCGCGGTCGTGGCGCCGACGACTTTGAGGAATTCGCGGCGCCTTACACCGGAAGGCGTTGTCTCAGTGCTCATTCCGGCGACCGCAGATCGTGTTGTGATTGGTGCGCATCAGTAGTGGCATATCGCGCAGTCGTAGCGCGCCTTGAGCGGAGGATTGGAGCGTCCGACGTGGCAGTTTATGCACCAGCCCATGTTCAGCGAGTTCTGCTGATAGACCTGCTTCATGTTCTGGACGTCGCCGTGACATGTCTGGCATGCAACGCCAGCGTTCACGTGGCGCATGTGCGGGAAGTGGACGTATTCCGGGAGCTTGTGGATGCGGACCCATGGCACCGGCTGCTTCCTGTTCCAGAAGCCGGCCAGCTTCTGAACCTCGGGCTTGTCGGTGCGGATCACGGTGTGGCATCCCATGCACGTCCCTACGGCGGGAAGTCCGGGATCGGGTGACTTCGTCGCCGAGAAGTGACAGTAAACGCAGTTCAATTTGAGATTGCCGCCCGCGTGCAGCGTATGCTGAAAGCTTACCGGCTGCGCTGGGGCGTTTCCCTGAGACGAGCTTGCGCCGGCATAGGCCGACAGCAATGCAGCGGCGGCGGCCAGAGTAAGGAGGCCCGGGATGGCGAGCCATTTCCCCTGCGGTTTCATCGGCAATCTGAAAGGCGAGTAATAATGAACGGCTTTGTGAAGAGTTTCACAAAGCCGGAACGTGGGGTTAAAATGGCCACGCGAGATTTCAACCGCAAGTCATCACGCGCGCCTCTCGCGCTCGATGGTGCGGAGTACTTCGATCGCCATCGCCCGCAACAAGTCGAGCTCCCTGCCATCCGGTGCTGCCCGGAACAGGACCGACCTCAGCGACCTCATCACGTGCTCGTCGTTTCGCGTCTGGAAGAACCTGATCTCAGCGAGCGCGCGGTGCGCGTCGGCAAAGAAGAGATCGAATTTCCCGCTCGTCGGCGGGTCGGCGACTTTTCTTGGCGGAGCGAGACGGCGCGTGGCGTCGGCGGCGGCCACATGCAACTCGTACAATCCGATGAGTACTGCCTGGGCGAGATTCAACGATGCGTGTGCGGTGGTCGGAATGGTGACGACCGTGTGCGCGAGATCGAGCGCCTCGTTCGGAAGCCCCTTGTCTTCCCTGCCGAATACGAGAGCGACGCTTCCCTGATCCGAGAAGCCGAGCAGATCACCAGCGGCCTGCGCGGGAGTGAGAATCTCGCGCTTCGCGGCGCGGCGGCGCGCCGTGAACCCGGAGATGCGCACGCAGTCGGAGACCGCGCTTTCGAGATCGTCGAAATGCTCGACGGCGTCAATGATCTCCTGCGTATCGTGCGCGACACCGATGAGCCTGGAGGGATCGTACGCCACGGGGCGCACGAGCCGAAGGCGGCTGACGCCCATGTTCTTCATCGCGCGGATGGTGGCGGCGATGTTGATGGGATCCTGCGGCTCGAACAGTACCACGCGAACCGCCGACAGGCGGGATGCGCTCATGCGAGCGCCGGCCCTTCGCGCTTCAAGTGGGTCGCACGAAGAGCCGGCAAGTCATGCGGTCAGACTACTGGCCTGCCAGTGACGAGGCGGTAGATGACGACGATGACGGCGATCACGAGCAGAATATGAATGAGTGAGCCGCCGACGTTAACCACAAAGAAACCGAGTATCCACAGGATCAGCAGAACCATCGCGATCGTCCAGAGCATTGACGAATCCTCAGTAAGGGTTGTTCCGCGACTCCGCGGAGTGATCACGCTAACGGCAACTGTCGTACCGGCGCGCGGAGGCGCGCCGCGATGTCACCGCGGTGCGTGATCCACGGACCTGGCGGGATCCCGCTTCCCTGTATCCTCGTGCAACGCCTGCCTGCCGAGCAGTATGCGCATCGCACGAATGTCGTGTCCGATGTCAATCAGCAGGAGGGCGAGATCTCCGCTTCCATACAGAAGCCCGGCGAGCACGACGAGCCGGCTGATCTCGCCGAGCAGGGTCGGAATCGCGGCTGTTCCCTGCGCGATGAGTCCCGTCACGATCTCCGAAAGGAGCAGCAGCAGAAGCACAGCCGCCATGAGCTTGAACAGCTTGGACAGATAGCCGAGCCCGGTGTACGGCTCAAGATCGGCCGATCGCACCGGCATGGAGGGGTCGGCGCGGTAAGGTTTTGGCGAGCCTTGTCCCTCTGGCGAGTCGGGGGCGCTGTGGGCTGCCACTATAGTCGTCGCTTCATCCATTAGTTGTCTCCGGTTCCGATCCAGCGCGCGGGATATCCGCGCGTGTCAATATGAGTGAACGGCCCATGGGCGGAAGTGCCCGGGTATATCCCAACCCCTCCTATCAGCGAAGGGTGTGCCGCTTCGACGCGAATTGCCGCTGCCAGGATGACCCGGGAGTCGTTGATATTGACCCGGCCGTCATGGTTCAGGTCGTCCATGTTGCCGTCTCCGTTGTTATCAATGAATATGTCGGCCGCATCCCCGTACATGTGGCGGCTGAGCGACGCGCGCCCGCGCGGGTCGCCTCTGGCGCGGTTGTACTGGGGCGTGCGGAAGCCGCTCAGGACCCTGACACCTTTCGCGGGAATGCCCTGCGTCTCGAGCTCGGCGACCACGAGCTCGAGCTTGTCCACGACCTTCATGTCCACGACGATGTATTTTGGCCAGACGTTCTGCTGGTCGTGGGGAAAGAAGTCCCGAAGCTCGAAGTGGTCGGAGAGCTGTGTGTCCTGCGTCTGCGGCGTGACCTCGATGAAACCGCTGGGGGCGTCGTATCGCGCCTTCGCCGTCCGCGTCATCCGTGGCCAGTTTCCGATATAGTAGAGCCCGATCCGGCCGCCCTGCTTTGCGGAAGCGGGTTTGAGCGTGATGATCGAGAAGTCGGCGATCGGACGGATGGCATTCCCCATGGCGATGCCGAGCGACCAGATCCCGGTGCCGCGGGGCGCGGCAAGGACCGCCGTGGACTCCGCCTTCGCGCCGGAGGAGAATGTGGCGACCACACCATGAGGAAGGGTGTCCACGGGGAGCGTCTCGCCCGGCTGCTGTACGCTGGCTTTGAGCTTCCCGCTCTCGCCCCGCAGCGGATTCACGAAGTCGAGGGCGGCGTCGGTGAGATAGGCGACCGTGGGCGAGCGCGAATCGGTGAGCGCGCGCGTGATGATGCCGGTCGCGGCCGGCGCGCCTTCCACTATCTCGTCGCGCGCGTTGGCGATGGACCACGACCAGCCGAACGCGATGAGACAGATCAGAATGGACGAAGCAACATTGAATCTTCCCTCCGCCTTCCGCGACAAGCCCTTGCGGTGCCAGCGGCTGCGCGCCGGCTCCGGCACGCTCGCTGCGAGCTCCGTCAAGGTTGACCGCGGATGTCCAAAAGTTGAACTTGACCTTCTCCTATCCTGCATTTCCCCTCACAACGGCTTCATGGACCAGCTTCGCGAGCTCTTCGCCAATCTCTCGGATCTTCCCGCTCTCATAAAGTGGGCCGGATACTTCGGACTCACCGGAATCGTGTTCGCCGAGACCGGGCTTCTCATCGGCTTTTTCCTGCCGGGAGATTCGCTGCTCGTCACCGCAGGCCTGGTCTCCGCGCGCGGATTGCTCAACGTCTACCTGCTCGGCCTGCTTCTCAATATTGCGGCCGCCGCCGGCAATTCGATGGGTTATCTGATCGGCCGGATGACCGGCCCGAGGATATTTACTCGCGAGGACTCGCTGTTGTTCAACAAGAAGCACGTGTACCGGGCGCAGGAGTTCTACGCGCGGCACGGCCGCAAGGCGATCATCCTCGCGCAGTTCATTCCGATCGTCCGGACGTTCTCGCCGGTGGTGGCGGGAGTCGGGCGGATGCCGTATATGCAGTTTCTCGTCATCAGCGTGCTCGGCACCGTATTCTGGGTATGGAGCATGCTGTTCACCGGGTATTTCCTGGGCACGTATATTCCGGGAATAGACCAACACATCGAGATTCTCGTGCTGGTCGTGATCTTCGTGTCAATTCTGCCGGGCATCATCAGCTGGTGGCGCGAGCGCAGCAAGCCTGCCCCGGCGGCGAACTAACCAAGGAGCACCACAATGGCATTCCAACTTCCCGATCTGCCGTACGGCTTCGATTCGCTGGAGCCGCACATCGACACGGCCACGATGCAGATCCATCATGGCAAGCATCATCAGGCGTACGTCAACAACCTGAACGCGGCGATCGAGAAGGCGCCCGAGCTGGCGACCAAATCGCTGGACGATCTGCTCACCGGGATCAACGGAGTGCCCGAGGCCGTACGCATGGCCGTTCGCAACAACGGCGGGGGACACTGGAACCATTCGATGTTCTGGAAGTGGATGGCGCCGAACGCCGGGGGGCAGCCAGGAGGCGAGATCGGCCGCGCGATCAACGGTTCATTCGGCAGCTTCGACAAGTTCAGGGAGCAGTGGGCGGCAGCCGGCGCCGGCCGTTTCGGTTCGGGCTGGGTGTGGCTCCTCAACGACGGCGGCAAGCTGTCAATCACGAGCACACCGAATCAGGACAACCCCCTCATGGACGGCAAGTCCGCTCCGATCCTCGGCCTCGACGTCTGGGAGCACGCCTACTATCTGCGTTACCAGAACAGGCGCCCGGACTATATCTCGGCATGGTGGAACGTCGTGAACTGGGCGGATGTGGAGGCTGAGTTCGCGCGGTAATTCGAGAACCGCTGCCCGCTGCCCGCTGCCCGCTGCCCGCTGCCCGCTGCCCGCTGCCCGTTACGGGTAGCGGGTAACAGGTAACTGGTAGCGGTTCTTAACGCGCGGCTTCCCCCTCGAGGTACGTGTAACCCTCGAGGCCGGCGACGTAGTCGGCGATGAAAGCGTTCGCCTCCTGGCGCGTGATGCCCGTTGCCGCCGCAACCTTCCTTCGGAACGTCGCCAGCAGGTCGGATGCGCGGTACTGAACGTAGGCGAGAACCTCCGTCACTGTGTCGCCGTGCACCAGCTCCGCCACTTCGTACCCGTTCTCCGAGAGACGGATGTGCACCGCGTTCGTATCACCGAACAGATTGTGCAGATCGCCCAGTATCTCCTGGTATGCACCCGTCAGAAAGATGCCGAGGATGTACTGCTCACCGTCGGTGAACGGGTGCAGCGGGAGGCTCGGGCGCGACGTTCTTCCGCCGATGAATCTCTCGATCTTTCCATCAGAGTCGCACGTCACGTCCTGGATCGTTCCGTTGCGCGTCGGCTCTTCATCGAGTCGGTGAATTGGCATTACCGGAAATAGCTGGTCGATCGCCCAGCTGTCGGGCAGCGACTGGAACAGCGAGAAGTTGCAGAAGTAGCGATCCGTCAGCGTCGCCTCGAGATCCTCGATGATGTCGGCGTACTCTTCCCTGTCCTGCTGCGCGAGACGCGCCACGGCGGTGATGGTGGCGATGTAGATCTGCTCCGCGAGCGCACGCTCGCGCAGCGTGAGCACGCCGCTGTTGAACAGCTCCTGCGAACGATCCTTGGCGAACGTCGCATCGTGATAGACCTCGCGAACGCGCCGCGTGCTGACCGCCTTGTAATCCTCCTCCATCTCGTGGAGGAACGCGTGGTCCTCGTCGTCCAGCGTCGGCATGACATTGTCGGCCTGCGACTCCACGTCAATCACGCTCAGCAGCAGCAGCGCGTGATGAGCGGTGAGCGCGCGTCCCGACTCGCTGATGATGTGCGGCATCGGAAGCTCGAGCTCGCGGCACGACTCGGCGAGCGTGTACACGACGTCGTTGGCGTACTCCTGCAGCGAGTAGTTGACGCTCGCCTGAGACGTGGAGCATGACCCGTCGTAATCCACACCCAGTCCACCGCCGACATCAACGTGGGTCACATCCACGCCCATCGAGCGCAGCTCGGCGTAATAGCGCGAGATCTCCTGGAGTCCCGCCTTGATGTAGCGGATGTCCGTGATCTGCGAGCCGAGGTGGAAATGGATGAGCTTGAGGACGTCGAGACGCCCAGCATCGCGAAGACGGTCCACGAGCTTCACGAGCTGCGCGGTGCCGAGTCCGAACTTGGACTTTTCGCCGCCGCTCCTGGCCCAGCGTCCCGAGCCTTCGGAGTGAAGCTTGATGCGAACGCCGGCGGTCGGAGTGACGCCGAGCTCGTCGGCGACCTTGAGCAGGACGTCTACTTCGCTTAGCTGCTCGAGCACGATGAACACCTTGTGCCCGAGCTTCTGCCCCATCAGGGCGAGGCGCATGAACTCCTCGTCCTTGTAACCGTTGCAGACGATGAGGTGATCGGTGTGCTCCGCAAGGGCGAGAACGGCCTGGAGCTCCGGCTTGCTTCCGCATTCGAGGCCAACGCCGGACGCTTTGCCGAACTCGACTATCTCCTCGACGACGTGTCTCTGCTGATTGACCTTGATCGGATAGACCGTCGTGTATGCGCCGGTGTACTCGTACTCGCTGATGGCGCGGGCGAACCGCTCGGTGAGCGACTCGATGCGTGAGCAGAGAATGTCGGAGAATCGCAGCAGCAGGGGCAGCCCTACGCCCTGCGCCTCGAGGTCGTTGGCCAGCTCGAAGAGGTCGAGCTCGCGCGCGGGATTATCGGCGTCGGGGCGGACGACGACGTGTCCCTTGGCGTTGATATCGAAGTATCCGATACCCCATCCCTCGATGTTGTAGAGGGTGCGGGCCGAATCAATGCTCCATGCTTCGTCTGCACCGGATTCGGTCACCGGCGGAGTGCGCGTCATCGTCATGCCGAAAGTTTAGGGCATGCGATCCCGATTCGGTACCGTCCAGGGGTAGAGCCAGGGATAGAGCCAGGGATAGAGCTAGGGATAGAGCGTCTCCATCGTCCAGCTCTCGCCGCTTCTCGTGTAGAGATGTCGCTCGTGGAGACGGCCAGGGCGGGCTTTCCAGAACTCGATCCGTGACGGGCGCAGCCGGAATCCGGACCAGAACGGCGGCCGCGTCACTTCGCGCCCCTCGAACTTTTCCTCGAACTCCTGAATCCGGATTTCGAGATCGCTGGCGTGCTCGATCGGCTGGCTCTGGATGGATGCCCACGCTCCGATCTGGCTCTCGCGCGGCCGGGTCGCGAAATAAGCGTCGGCCTCCTCGTCGCTGACGAGGGACGCGGGGCCTTCGGCGCAAACTTGCACTTCGAGAGCCGCCCAATGGAAGCAGATGGACGCGACGGGACGAGTGCGCAGCTCGCGCCCCTTCCGACTCTCGAGGTTGGTATAGAAGACGAAGCCGCGCTCGTCCACTTCCTTCATCAGTACAGTGCGTACCGATGGATTCCCGCTCATGCCCACGGTGGCGAGGGACATCGCGTTGGGATCGGGGAGGAGGGCACGATCCAGCTTCTGTGCCTGGGCATAGAGCCGGTTGAACCGGCTCAGGGGATTCTGGACTGGATAAGGAGTGGCCATTCGGAAGTGATCAGGCTTTGGGGGCAATGGTAACAGCATTGAACTTGAGGGGATCTACGTGAAGCCGGGCTTCGGGCCAGGCATACATTATATAGCCGCCCCAGCCCCATGCGTCGAACACGCGGCCCGGCAGGCTCGCCGCGCGGGCTCTCGAGACCGCCTCGGTGGGAAACGCCTTGGGGCTGAACCTGTCAGGAATGACTGTCAGCCCGGCCATTTGGCCGCGGTTCAGCCCGAGCCACAAGAGCAGAATAGCCGTAGGAACGGCCAGGATTCCGACACGTGAGCCGGGATCGAGTCGCGCGAACTCGTTGAACAGGGAACACTTACGTTTCCAGGCCGGCCAGGGGAGCTGGATTCTCCGGGTGCCCATCGAGAATAACGCGACGGTACCAAGGATTGCGAGCAGGAACGGCCACTGCCCGGCATCCTGAAAATTGGGGGGCAGGAATTCCGCCATGTTGTTGGCGAGCGATGAGCTCGTTACGGCGGAGAAAACTTCCTTGTAGATATACGGGCCGTAGGGGTTGACGATGGTCGCCACACCGGCGAGCGCGAGCGCAACCGAATTCCACCGCGTGCGCGACATTTCGCTCGGTGTCACTCGTGACCGATTCCTGAATCAACCCGACGGTGAATGCGGAGGACATGCAGGAAAGGTTAACCGTTTGCGCGCCCCTTGGAAGTCTTATTCCCGTCATGAGGACCTGAGCCAGGAGAAAGCGAGCGCCAACCCCGCGAAGGTCATCAGCACTGCCGCGAGGATGCCGAACAGATTGAGCTTCCAGCCGTTGCGGTGCTCCCCCATCACTCGCGGATTATTGCAGACGAAAAGAAGGATCACGATGAGAGGCGGTGCGAGCAATCCGTTGATGACGGCGGTCCAGAACAGCAGTTTCACGGCGTTCAGGTGGGCGAAGTTGAGCGCCATCCCGATCAACATCGCCACCACAATGACGCCGTAAAAATTGCGGGCGTCGTGCATTTTCTCGCTCATTCCCCGATTCCATGCTCCCGCCTCGGCGAGCGCGTACGCCGCGGAGCCGGCCAGTACCGGGACAGCGAGCATTCCCGTCCCGACCAGTCCGAGCGTGAAGAGCAAATAGGCGGCATTTCCAGCAAGCGGCCGGAGAGCCGCCGCCGCTTGTTCCGCCGTCTGGATGTCAGTTTGCCCAGCCTGGTGAAGAGTGGCACCGGCTGTGAGCACGATGAAAAACATGATCAGGTTCGAGATGAACATGCCCGTGACGACATCCCGTTGTGATGCTCTGAGCTCTCGCTGCAGAGCGCGTCTCGGGCGCCCTTCGATCTTCTTCTCGATGTACTCTTCCTGCTCTGCGTTCTGGGCGGCCTGCCAGAAGAAGAGGTATGGAGAGATAGTGGTGCCCAGGATCGCGACGAAGGTCAGGAGGTAGTCACGGGAGAACACGATCCTTGGGCGAATCACTTCCCCCAGAACGGTGTCCCAGTCGGGGTTCGCCACGAATCCCGCAATGACGTAAGCGAACAGCACCAGCGTGAGCCACTTGAACACCCGGGTCATGGATCTATACGACCCAAAGATCAACAGCACGAGAATGAGCAGCGTGAACGCAGGCACGAACCACACGGCGGGGAAGCCGCTCAACATCCGGGCGGCGGCGGCCATACCGCCCAGGTCGGCAGCGATGTTGATGGTGTTGGCGGTGAATAGCAGCAGGCAGGCAAACCAGAGCAGCCACCGCGAATAGTGCTCACGCAGTACCGCGGCGAGTCCATGTCTCGTCACAAGGCCGATGCGCGCGCACATTAGCTGCACGGCGGTCATCAGCGGCAGTGTTATGAGAGCAGTCCAGAGGAGACCGTACCCAAATGCGGCGCCCGCCTGCGAGTAGGTCGCGATCCCGGATGGATCGTCGTCGGCGGCTCCCGTAACGAGCCCTGGACCAAGCTCGCGGACAAAACTCTTGAGCTTGGCCGACCTCGTCAGCTCATATTCCCGCTCGGGGCGTTCCGCCTCGCGACGTTCGACGTTGCGAGGCGGAACCAACATGAATTTCCTGATACTGGGTTGCCCGCTATGAGAGGTTGCCGATCACGCCGCCCTCCATCTTCCGACCGGGCGCAGGTACGCGAGGACTGTGCCCAGTTACCCGTGCGATTTGCTGGCCAGCTGCCTCAGCACGTACGGGAGAATTCCGCCGTGCCTGTAGTAGCTCATCTCCTCCGGCGTGTCGATCCTCGCGACCGCCTGGAATTTCTTCTCGCTTCCGGCAGCGCCGCGCGCTCTGACTGTAACCGTGGCG
>JAUSJA010000024.1 GCA_030647905.1 Gemmatimonadaceae bacterium
CTGCTGAAGAAAAGCGGCGGCAACGCGTGATGTCCTTCCAAACCCCGCCAGCTGAGCAGTCAGAAGTTCCAATAACAACATGAACCCAAGGGGACATTTCTACTTTGTTAAGACGGGGGACATTTCTACTTTGGCTTGACACTCGGGTTGACACTAACCCCCGCTCCGGCTTAATTTTACAGGCTAACCCCGCCCTCTTTTGCGGGGGATTTTTTACACCCAGTAGCCTTAATGCCGACAATCAATCAGCTAGTCCGGCAGAGTCGCCGCGACGTACAGAAGAAAGAGAAAGCCCCTGCCCTCAAGTCGAACCCGCAGAAGCGCGGGGTCTGCACGCGCGTGTACACGACGACCCCCAAGAAGCCCAACTCGGCGCTTCGCAAGGTCGCCCGTGTGCGCCTGACCAACGGGTTCGAGGTCACCGCCTACATCCCCGGTGAAGGTCACAACCTGCAGGAGCACTCGATCGTACTGATTCGCGGCGGCCGAGTGAAGGATCTTCCCGGCGTCCGCTACCACATCGTTCGCGGCGCGCTCGACGCCTCGGGCGTGAACGGCCGCAACAAGAGCCGCTCAAAGTACGGCACCAAGAAGCCCAAGGCGGCCGCACCTGCCGGAGGAAAGAAGTAAATGAGCCGTCGCAAGAAGTCGGTGAAGCGTCCCATTCTGGCCGATGCGCGCTACGACAGCCAGACCGTTTCGAAGTTCATCAACGCCATCATGTACCAGGGGAAGAAGTCCACTGCCGAGCGCATCTTCTACGATGCCATGGATCTCGTCGAGACCCGCACGGCCCAGAGCGGCGTGACGATCTTCAAGCAGGCCCTCACCAACCTGAAGCCGGCCGTCGAAGTGAAGAGCCGCCGCGTCGGTGGTGCGACGTACCAGGTGCCGGTCGAGGTTCGCCCCGATCGCCGCACCGCGCTCGCGATGCGCTGGCTCATCACGTTCTCCCGCAGCCGCGGCGAGAAGTCGATGGCCGAGAAGCTTGCCGCCGAGGTGATCTCCGCGTCGAAGGGCGAGGGCAATGCGATCAAGAAGAAGGAAGACACGCACCGCATGGCCGAAGCGAACAAGGCGTTCGCCCACTATCGCTGGTAGGTCCGAAAGGTCTTTCTCTAAGTCTGTGCCTCGTCTAGCGTTACTGCGCCGGACGAGGCGTTTTCTTTTCCTGGTATCGCTACTTGGTGTCCGTTGGCCTAGGAAATTGCCACCCTGCCTGACGCTTGCGATTAAGCACCGCCATCACGTCGTCCGTTGCCGGTGCGTAGTGATCGTTTCCCATGTTGTCACACTAGTGGCGCGCCGTCGCCGACTCTGCGTTTGACCCGTACCGCTACTTCCCGCACTTAAGCGTTACGCGTCCCGCCTCAGCCGGCATGTAGATCGCCAGCGCAGAGACCTTCGCGTCGGCTGAATTCGAACCCAGTGCCGCGCCAATAACCTTCGTGGTAGCCCCCGACTCCTGAAAATCGTTCACGATTATCGCGTTCGCGCCAACCTGGGCCGCCTTCTTCTTGACCTGGTCGGTGATTTTTCCATCGCTCGTATAAACCGAATTGCCCTCGGCGCTGATCCAGGCCAACTCATGGTAGTCGTGGGGAACCTGCGCCCGGCTCGTGTAGAGGTCGACCGCCTCATCGCATGTCGGAGCGTGACTCAGGCTCGGACTGATGTCAGTAGTCTGAGTGCGCACGCCACACGCCGACGCGGCCAGCGCGCTCAATATGAGCGGAAGCGCCCATCTCCGGTTTGTCTTGATCATCCTCGTCTCCTTGCTGAGTGTATTGTCCCCCAAGCGAGCAGGACGTAACCAGAGCCAAGGATTGCAAGGTCGGGGCCCAAACCGGCTGGGATGAAGATTGGCCGGATGGTAGTGGTGGTTCTTGTCCTGTCCCGCCGCCCGCCACATCTCATGCCACAGGTGGATCGCGTAAGTCTCCGCGCCCGGCGGCTCCGCACGGTCGGGGTCGAGAAATGCGCGCCATTCGCGGAATCCAATCGGGCAGAAAACGTCGTACGGCTTGACGTACCGCCGCATCGAGAATCGCTCGACGGCGTCGTGCATCAGCTCCGGTCCTGTCTCACCCCATACGAGCTTCGCGGGATCCTTCGCCTGGCAGACGGCCCACATGTACGACATGAGCTCGCTTCCGGCAGGCACCTTTATCGCGCCGATGTTTGTCAGCGGCCGGCCGTTGCTGAACTCGCTCGAGAACACGTACTCGTCGGCGAAGTCGAAGGGCCTGACGCAGACGAGATCCGTGTCCGCCCACCACCCGCCCCGCTCCAGCAGCAGTTTGTAACGAAAGAAGTTCGCGAATCCGGCCCACGTCGCGTGCGCGGAATACTGAAACGCGCTCGACTCCGGAAGAATCCCGGCCGCATCCATCATGACCACGCCGGGCGGGACATTCCTCACCGCGTCGTAGGCGTAGAGGTGATACGAGTGGCCGTTGGCGAGGAACGATGCGACCGACAGTTGCTCCATCGCCGAAACCCCGGGTCCGATCCAGAGACTCTGGATCGGACGATTGGCGTCAGCGATCGTCATTCGTGCGGCGTGGCGTCATCGTGGCCAACGTAGCCATACCGGCGGGCGCTTGCCAGACTCGGCCGCAGATCGTCACGGACTTCCGATCCCGGGACGGTAGCCGCGCACGCGCCGGCGGATAAGTTTGGGGGCCGAATCGCACCATACGATGCCGTCTTCCGGAGAACATGCGATGGTTCGCTGCTCAGTCCGCTTTCTTGCCGCAACGGTTTTTGCCCTCGGGTGCGCGCATGCACCGCAAACCGCGGTATATCCCGCGCCCGCACACGACGTCGTCATCCGTGGCGGGATGGTGTACGACGGCTCGGGCTCGCCGGGCCGCATCGCCGACGTTGCGATTGACGGAGACAAGGTTACTCTCGTCGGCAATCTCTCCGGAGCCCGCAGCAGGCAGGAGATAGACGCGCACGGACTCGCGGTCGCACCCGGCTTCATCAACATGTTGAGCTGGGCAACCGAGTCGCTGATCCAGGACGGCCGCGCGATGAGCGACATCCTGCAGGGAGTCACGCTCGAGGTATTCGGCGAGGGCGACTCGATGGGTCCCCTCAACGACGCGATGAAGAAAGAGGCGGTCGAGCAGCAGGGCGACATCAAGTACGACATCAACTGGACGACCCTCGGCGAATACCTCGGCTATCTCGTCGAGAAGGGTGTCTCGCCCAACGTCGCGTCGTTCATCGGCGCGACAACGGTGCGGGTGCACGAGATTGGATACGCCGACCGGCCGCCAACACCGGCCGAGCTCGAGCGGATGCAGGCGCTCGTCCGCCAGGCCATGGAGGATGGCGCGCTCGGAGTAGGGTCCGCGCTCATCTACGCGCCGGCATTCTACGCAAAGACAGACGAGCTCATCGCACTGGCGCGCGCAGCCTCGCCGTACGGCGGAACGTACATCTCGCACATGCGGAGTGAAGGAGCGCGGCTGCTCGAGTCGGTGGACGAGCTGATGCGCATCGCGCGCGAAGGCGGCGTCGCTGGTGAGATATATCATCTCAAGGCGGCCGGGAATGACAACTGGAGCAAGCTGCCTGCGGTCATCGCCAAGGTTGACTCGGCGCGCGCCGCCGGCCTTAACGTCAGGGCGGACATGTACACCTACACCGCCGGCCAGACGGGGCTCGATGCAGCGATGCCTCCCTGGGTGCAGGAGGGCGGATACAAGGAATGGGCGAAACGGCTTCAGGATCCGGCGATTCGCGCGCGCGTCGCTGTGGAGATGCGCACACCTACCGACAAATGGGAGAATTTCTTCGCCGCGGTCGGCTCGCCGGACAAGATTCTTCTCGTCGGGTTCAGGAACGACTCGCTCAAGCCGCTGACGGGAAAGACGCTGGCCGAGGTCGCGCGCATGCGCGGGAAGTCGCCGGAGGAGACGGCGATGGATCTCGTCGTCGAGGACGGCAGCCGCGTCGGCACGGTCTACTTCCTCATGTCGGAAGACAATGTCAGGAGGCAGATCGCAATTCCGTGGGTGAGCTTCGGCTCCGACGCGGGAGCGCCTGCCGCGGAAGGCGTGTTCCTCCGGTCGAGCACGCATCCGCGCACCTACGGGAACTTCGCGCGCCTGCTCGGCAGATACGTGCGCGACGAGAAGATCATTCCGATGGAAGACGCGATCCGCCGGCTTACGTCGCTGCCGGCGCAGAATCTCCGGATAGCGAGGCGTGGCTCGCTCATGCCCGGATACTTCGCCGACGTCGTCGTCTTCGATCCCGCGAAAGTCGCGGACAACGCGACGTTCGAGAATCCGCATCAGTACTCGGCCGGGATGGTGCATGTCTTCGTGAACGGGAAGCGGGTTCTGAAGGACGGCCAGCATACCGGCGCCACTCCCGGTCAGGTTGTGCGCGGGCCGGGATGGAAAGGCGCGCGTAAATGAGGGAAAAGCCGCGGCGACTCACTAACGGAGATGTAATGAATGTGTCGTTCAGGATTCTCGCAGTCACAGGGGCTATAGCTGCGTTCGCTCCGCCGGCTCAGGCACAGCTGGTGTACGTCGGCGTTCGCGCGGGCGCCGGGATTCCAACCGGAAGCTTCGCCGAAACAGGGCAGGGCGCGAGTCAGGATCCGTATCTGAAGGGAGCGAATCCCGGGTTGGGATACGGACTCGATGCGGGAGTCGGCCTCGGTCCGCTCGGAGTATATGCGGGACTCGACCACATCAACTTCGGTTGCCAGGATCAGTCGTGCGCGTCGAGCGGCAAGTATAAGCTTTCCGGGATCAGCGCGGGCGTCCGGCTCGGCGTGCCGCTGATCCCGCTGATCAAGCCGTGGGTGAAAGCGGGGATCACGTTGAACGAGATGACCGGAACGGTGGGCGGATCGGCGACAGCCACGAAAATCACGACGGATCGCCGTCCGGGCTACGAGCTCGGCGCGGGCGTGGACATTCCAGTGATGGTTCTGTTCAATCTCACGCCGCAGGTCAGGTACATCGGGCAGAAGCTGAAGTACAGCGCCACATCGGCGGGCGTGACCACGCGCGGCGAGAAGCGAGCGGACTACTACACGTTCGATTTAGGATTCAGACTACGGAGCCCGTTCTAGCGTCACTCCACGAACCTGTTGACGATCTCAGCCGTCACTGAATCCGAAAACCGTCCTCGGTCACGGGGACAGTTTCTGACCGCCCGCCACTGCACGCTCCGACGGCCGCAACTTCGCCGACGGTTGGAAGCGAGAACGTCTGCGGCGATGCAGTTGAGTTGATCGTGAAAGCGTACGCCTTGCCATCGAGCAGTGCGCCAGTCGCTGTCTCGCCTTTCTCGATCGCTCCGCTTATCTGAACGACTCCGCCGCTCACGCTGAGACAGGTGATCGTTCCGCGAAACCGCGACAGTCCCGCGGGGCTGTTGTGAATGAACTGAATGGTGCCCGTGGCCGCGCTTGAGCCGGCCGGCGCCTGCGCGCTGACGGTCAGTTTTCGCGTGTCACGGCCGACCTTGCTGATCCCCGCGCCACTGATGCGCGCGCCGCCCTGTGCGTACAGGGGCCGGGGCCGGTGAGAGCCGGCGGCGAGAACTACTGCCGCGAGAAACAGTCCCGCGACATGCGACGCGCGCGGTGACGTTCTGACGAAGGCTGACATCACTTGGGCTCCTGATAATGGGACAGGCAATCAATGCATGGGCCACGCCGCAACGGCGCTGTTCCCATTCATATGACGTACACCATGGATGGAAAGTTGCTCCCGCCACAGCGCCGCGCCAGACAATATTTGTCAGCGAGCGACTGCCGCTTCGGCACACTTCTATCGTTCGCGCGCTCGGCGAGCGAGCGGGAGGACATGTGGGAGAGACTGGCCCTGGCAGCCGAGCGCGAGCCACGCCGTCAGTGTAGTGGAACTTCCCATTGAAGATCTGCCGCATGGAGAGCAGTACTGCTGTTGAAATAGATGCGCTGGCCCGGGCGGTGCGACGCGATGTGAATGTTGCCGTCCCAGTCGAGCAGGCGGAACACGAGGCTCTGCGCGAGCGGCGCGGTAGGCTGACCGGTGAGCGAGTCCACGTCTGATATGTAGAACGACATGTCGCCCACCGAATCGAACCCCGAGTGCGCGCGGCGCCGGAGACGGTCGTCGGCGATGCAGCTGCGCGAGTCCGAGTAACACGTGCTGTTCTGGTCGAGCCGCAGGCCGCCGTCCTGGCTCAGGGCGACTGTGCCGACGTGGCGGTGCTGGCTCGTGGCGCGCTGCGGATCCTGAAGTGCCTCGTTTGAAATGAAGCGGAGAGCAGCCGACGATGGTCCGCGAATCGTGACCCCGTAGTCGGTACCGGGCTCCGCGGGTCCACCAACGGAGAGTCGTCCCTTCACGACGAGGTCACCATCAATGACCGTCGGCGCGGCGGCCGTGCGCGGGAGACGCGCAATGACGTGGCGCGCGAGCTCATCGTAGTCTACCGGTGGCGGTGCGGTCCGGATGAAAACCGTGTCTACCGAACGGGTCGCGGGCGGTCCCGCGACGGTTCCGTGGAGCAGCCATGGAGAAGTGCCCGCGGCGAGCGCGGCGAGAGCGAAGGCGTTGATGCGCATGCTATTGGCCCGGTTGATGAGTGGCGAACGCGAACTGCCTACCTGTACCTTGTATGCTACAGTTATGCAACGCAAAGGTCACGGTGGGGCGGCATGAAGCGAATCGAGCCCGAGGACATATGCGAGCCGGAGTGGGCGGAGTGGTATCGCCTCACGCCCGCAGAGCGATGGGCAGAAAGCGCCCGCATGTGGGCTACATACACGACGCTGGGAGGCACGCTTGAGCCAGACGCCGATACACAAAGTCCTTTCGACGATCCGCAGGCACGACGTGAAGTCGCTGCTGATGGGGGAACAGGCGTGCATCTTCTACGGCGCGGCGGAGTTTAGCCGCGACACCGATCTGGTAATTCTCGCCGACACCGCAAACCTCGAGCGACTGACCGCGGCGGTCGAGGAGCTCGAGGCGGAAGTCATCTCGGTGCCGCCGTTTGCCAAGGAGTACCTCGACCGTGGTCACAGCATTCACTTCGCGTGCCGCCGCGCTGACGTGAAGCGGATGCGGCTCGACGTCATGTCGAAGATGCGTGGGGTCGATGCTTTCCCATCGTTATGGGAAAGGCGGATGACGGCGGAACTTCCCTGGATGGGTGAGGTGGAGATCATGGCCTTGCCCGATCTCGTTGTGGCCAAGAAGACGCAGCGCGACAAGGACTGGCCGATGGTGCGGCGGCTGGTGGAGGCCAACTATTTCGGGTTTCGCGATGAGGCCACGCCTGAACGAATCCGGTTCTGGTTGAGGGAGCTGCGGACGCCGGAGTTGCTGGTGGAGGCGGCCGGGATGCACGGCGTTGAAGCTGGGGCTCTCGTGGAGCGGCGTCCATTGCTGGAGTCCGCCATTGCGGGGAGTGTCCTGGAGCTGGAAGTGCGCCTCGCCGCGGAGGAAGCCGATGAACGTCATGCCGATCGCGAATACTGGACTCCGCTTCGCGCGGAGCTGGAGCGGTTGAGGCACGAGGCGCGAACGCGGAGTGCAGCTCGCGTCGATCCGGGAGGCGGGTTTGACAGTTGAGCGTCGTCGCTCGCGAGGAGCGGTACTGTGAGCAACCGCCGCGAAACGGGTGATGGTGTCCCACGGGAGCTGGGCGGACTACCCGCCGTCGGCGGGGCGCACCAGGCGCTTCAGGAGGTGGTGCTCGAGTTGAGGAGGAGAACCTTCCGCGATATGAGTGAGGCGCAGGCGTTCGTCGATGCGCGAATGGCGGCATACAACGACGCGGGTCAGGAGGGTCTCGAGGGCCTGTCTCCAAACCAGATGCGCTCACTCCTCGATGTTGACTGGTTCAACGGGCAGGGACTTCGACTCGCCACCGACCTGAGCCTCGATGACCTTTCCCATTCGCGTTTCCTGTTCAACGTGCGCGCTTTGCTCCTGGCGCTTCGAGACGACGGACCCGCCCCCGCGACTCAGGCTGGCAATCTGTCGCGCGCGTTCGTGCGAACGATGCTTGAGCGATTGAGGTGGGAGGGAGCTTCAGGCGACGAGCTGAACCAGAGCGCTCGGACTCTTAACGAAGCCGATGTCTGGCCATTACACGTTTCGCGGCTGGTCGCGACTCTCGCTGGCCTGGTGGTTCGTCGCAAGGGGTTTCGCATTTCGGCCAGAGGAAAGTTGCTGTTGCGTGATAGCCGGGCTGGCGAGCTGCATGCCGCGCTGTTCAATGCGTATTACAAGAAGTTGAATCTCGCGTACACCGACACGCTGCGGGAGCAGCCACGCCTGCAGTCGGACATCGCATTCTCCTTGTGGGTGGTGCGCGGCATGGCTCGTAACTGGGTGAGCGAAAAGGAGCTGTCGCGACGTGTGTGGCGTCCCGAGATGACTGTACCTGCTGATCGCGAATCTCCGCCATGGTTCGATGAGGCCGCGTGGCGCGCTTCCGCGTGGCTGGTGCGGCCGCTGGAATGGTTCGGTCTGTTGGAAGTGCGTGAGGTTCCAGGCGAGAGTACTTACGCGGAGCGAGTTGAGGTGCGGAAGACGCCGGTTTTCGACAGGTTCCTGCATTTTCAAATGGCCCGACGCACGGGCTGAGAGGGCCTGAGCAGCGCCCGAAACACGCGCGCGCCTCGCTAAACCCCCAAGGCAGTAGCTGGAGGACGGCGGTTACCGTCTGATTGGTCGAGAAACCTATTGATGTCGGACTGCGCCGAGGCGACGTTTACGATGCGGTGAATCACGCCAGGAGAAGTTGTGCCGGTCACCGCGAAACTTTCACGCAAGTTCTACGAGCGATTCGGAGACGAAATCGCCAATGAGCTGGTGGAGTGGTTCAACGCCGTGGATGCGACTTATCAGCGTCAACTGAAGGAAGTGAATGATCTGAACTGGGAGCGAGTGGAGACCCGGTTCGGCGCGTTTGACGAGCGTCTTGACGGTATGGCAGAGCGTTTCGACGAGAAGCTCGGCGCGCTCGGAGCGCGGATCGACGCGAAGCTCGGCGCTCTCGAAGTGAGCTTCCAGGCGAAGCTCGGGGCTCTCGAAGTGAGCTTCCAGTCGAAGCTCGGGGCGCTTGAAGCGAGAATTGAGTCCACTCTCGACACGAGAACCCAGCGGCTCAGGTCTGAGCTGATCCTGTGGATGTTCGGCTTCTGGACGGCCACGGTAATCCCGCTGGTAGGACTGATGCTGTCGCTGTCTGGAGTGTTTCGCCGGTAGCCAGTAAACGAAGAAAGTCACAGGTGTGGGAGTGCCAGAAGCACAGTCAACAGTTGCGAGGCCCCTCGGAACTCACTGCTATGCCTCTGCCGTCTCGCACCTGTGCCTTTCTACGTTGACTTTTCCTGAAGTCTGCCAAACTGACCCACCACCGGCCGCCTCGGTAGTGGGTCAGTTTAGCTCGGCAGTCGGTTCACAGGGTGGGAGACAGGCTAGCCGGTCCGATTTCACCTGAGAAAGTACTTGTCCTCTGCCATGTCTCTGCACTCGCCACAAGACACGAAGAGCACGGAGGAAAACGGTTACTGGGGGAACTGCACGGCCATGCAAAAAAGAGATGCTCAGTGCCTCCATTGAATATGAGCCTGAGTCATTGGGAGACAGAGAGCCTCATGGAACGTATTATCGGCGCTGCGATAGAAGTGCATCGGCATCTTGGACCAGGATTGCTGGAATCGACATACGAAGATTGTCTTTGCTGGGGACTTGAGCAGTCTTCTGTGAAGCGGCGCCCCGCGTCAAGTACGAATTGCACTTGCCGTTGAATCTCTTCAATTGTCCGTGCGATCTTCGAGGTGCTGCTCAGCCTTCTGTTCGCGCTCGGTTGTGAGGCACACTGGCCTCGGCGCATTTGGGTTTACGAAGGAACGGCGGCGCCAACTAATTTTCGGCTCTCGACTGCGGCCATAGACTGCTACGCGCTCGCCGCTCCTATTCAGTCATCTCGAACTTCGCACGTT
Organism: Gemmatimonadaceae bacterium; assembly: GCA_030647905.1. Classification (NCBI taxonomy): domain Bacteria; kingdom Pseudomonadati; phylum Gemmatimonadota; class Gemmatimonadia; order Gemmatimonadales; family Gemmatimonadaceae; species Gemmatimonadaceae bacterium. The sequence goes on from JAUSJA010000024.1 coordinate 9,986, forward strand.
CACTTCAGCATCAGCTCGCCTTTGCCAGTAGCGACCGAGGCATGCGGAGTTGCGCCGCGTTGTACTGTGAATGATCTCTCCACATCGCGAACAGAACCCCAGCAAGGCGACGCGCCAGAGCTACGACGGCGATCCGCTTTCCCCGTCGAGTTGCGATTATCTGCGCCCACGCTCGGAGCGCTGCAGTCTCCTCACTCTTCGATCTCATGATCCGCCAGGCAGCCTCGACAAGCAGATAGCGGACACGCGAGTTGCCGGCCTTCGTGATCTTCCCGACTCTGCGCTTCTCGCCCGAGCTTCGCTCTCCTGGCACCAAGCCGAGGAACGCCTCGAACTGATGCGCTGATCGAAATCGCGAAATGTCATCCACCGTGGCAACCACTGCGCTTGCTGTCACCGGCCCGATCGATGGCGCAGTAGTCAGAAGGGCCACCTCTGTATCGTTCTTTGACAACTCGGCAATGCGCCGGTCAGCTGCGTCGATCTGCTCGTTGATCGGTGCCAGCACCTGAAAAAGCGGCATCAGCTCGGCAGCCAGAGTATCGGAGAGATCGAGTTCGGATATCCTCTGTGCAACCTTCTCTGCCTCACTGCCAGCGACTCGCAATCCATCACGTCTCACCAGCGCCTTGGCAAGCGAGATGTAGCGCGTGCGGGTTCGGACGAGGGCTTCGCGCACAGCGAGTTCCGCTCGAACATGGCGTCTCGCCGGCGATACCCGATGCGCCGGCCGAAAGGCTCCTATCCTCAGCGCTTCGGCGAGCGTACGAGCATCGCGCTTGTCGGTCTTCACGCGGCGACTCCGCGTAGCATACATCGGCGCATAGTTCGGATCGGCGACTACCACCTCATGGCCAAGGCTCTCGAGATGCTGCGCTACCCACTCGCTCTCGGTGGACGCCTCAAGAAGAATCCTCGCCCTGGGGCGATTGCCTAGCACTGCTCCGAACCGCTCCCGGCTGGTGACGATCCTTCGCTCCTGTACGGTCCCGTCCTCGGCGAGAATGCACAGCTGACTCTCGCGCTTGTGCAGATCCAGTCCTATCGTATCCATCGGCTGGCCTCCCGGTTAGTTGTGCCTCGTCGCAAGACGATGAGCACGTCCGTGTTTGTGGGGCGAAGTTGCCACCACGTCGCCGTGGAGGTCCAGCCACTTCATACCAACTAATCAACGGA